>NZ_BAAJMJ010000003.1:300000-472223 GCF_057552415.1 Pseudoalteromonas sp. NH0006-26 | reverse complement strand
CGCTTCGCTATGCGTTGCGCTCTGCCGTCTCAGTGGGGTCGCATTATAGGGCGAATCGATTTTAACGCAAGCGTTTTTAAACGCTTTTTTGCATTTAATTCTTACCCCAAAGATACCCCACCCAGACACACAAGATACCCACAAAACCCTGTGGATAACCTTGCTTTTACCCTGCTATTCTAACGCAGAAACAAAAAAGCACCTTAACATAGGTGCTTTTTATAGAGAGTTTATCTTAATCGTTAATACAAAATGCTATAAAGCTTGCGACGATATTTAGCAGCTAGCGCATCGCCATCTGGTAAAGATGCAATAACAGCCAAGAAGTTTGGTTTGGCCTCATCATAATTCAGGTCTTTTTTAAGAATAGTAAAGAGTGCTTCTAATGCTTCTTCTTTTCTTCCTGCTTCATTGAGTAGATTACTTAGCTCCATTTGTAACTCGAGCTCATTAGGATGTTTTACTACCCTTTCTTGCAGTGCTTTTATTTCAGGTGAATCGGTTGCCTCTAGTGCAGCCACGCATTTAGCTTTAATGTTATTAAAGTATGCATCTTGATCTTGTGCTTCTATTGTTTCTATTAATGCAGCTGCTTCATCGAGTTTGTGAATCTGTATACATATATCTGCAAGCACTAATTTAATTCTCGCATTACGACTATCCAATTCGTACGCTTGCTTGGCGTAATTAAATGCGGCATTTAAATCACTATTAATAAGTGCTTGCTTGGCTTGCTCTAATAATAGGTCTTGTTGCGCAGGTAAGTGCTTAGATAATGCATCACGTACCTGGCTTTCTGTCTGTGCCCCCGCTAATACATCAACTGGAGCTGAGTCTTTTAACAACACTAAAGTAGGCAAGGTTTGTAAACCAACTTGCTGGGCAAGTTGAGAGGCCAAGGCTTGCTCTGCATCACAATCTAAGTTTGCAACAACTATATAGTTATTATATTCAGCAGCTAGCTTATCTAAAATAGCTGCTTGGCTAATACATTCTGGGCTTTGTGGCGAAAAAAAGTTAAGTAGTACTAACTTTTGTTGTGATGTTTCACCTAATACTTGCTGAAGATTTTGTGCGTTAAGATTAACTATATTGCTCATTGAATTATTGCCATGTTCATCTATTTAGGTTTTTATATGGTGATGAAGATAATAATTACAAGACATGTGTCTAAATCATTTAAGACACACATACTATATAAATGAGGGAAATATGAAATTAGCCTATGCGAGTGCACTGTGTTTACTAGTTAGCCCACTATTAAGTGCGCAAACACTCAAGTTGGATCTCGATAAAAGTATGCCAGCAATAGAAAAGCTTTATCTAGATTTACACCAGTCACCTGAACTGTCTTATTATGAACAACAAACCGGTAAAAAAATGGCTACGCAACTTCAAAAGCTAGGGTTTGATGTAACCGATAACGTTGGCGGTTATGGCGTCGTAGGTATTTATAGAAATGGCCAAGGCCCTACCGTTATGATTCGAACTGATACTGATGGCTTACCAATCACAGAACAAACTGGCAAAGCATACGCATCAACTGTTACCACGATAAATGAACAAGGTAGCGAAGTCGGTGTTATGCATGGTTGTGGTCATGATATTCATATGAGTTCATTTATAGGCACCGCACAACAACTAATTAAAAATAAACAGTCGTGGCAAGGTACTTTAATGATGGTTGCGCAACCTGCTGAAGAAGTTGGGGGTGGTGCAAAAGCAATGCTGAGTGAGGGATTATTTAGCAAATATGCAAAACCCGATCATATTATTGCTTTACATGTCAGTGCCAGTGTACCGGCAGGAAAAGTTGCTCTGAAAAATGAGTACACTATGGCAAGCGTCGACTCAGTTGATATTTCAATAAAAGGCAAAGGAGGCCATGGAGCCTATCCTCATACGACTGTAGACCCTGTGATTATTGCTGCTCGCACCATTTTGGCATTACAAACTATTACAAGTCGTGAATTATCTCCTTTGGAACCATCAGTGATTACTGTTGGCTCTATCCATGGCGGCTCAAAACACAATGTAATTTCTGATGAAGTAAAACTACAACTTACTCTGCGTAGCTATAACCCAGACGTTAGAAACGCGCAAATTGCTGCAATTAAACGCATCACCGCAGGTATTGCACAAAGTGCAGGTCTAGAAAAAGCGCTCTATCCAAAAGTGTATGTTCATGAAAGTGAGTCTATTCCATCTACTTACAATAACCCGGAGCAAACCAATATAGTTAGGAGTGCTATTGCTGATGCAATTGGCGCAACTAATGTACTGGAAACAAAGGCGGTTATGGCTGGTGAAGACTTTGGCTTGTATGGTAGAACAGATGAAAACCTACCTATTACATTATTTTGGTTAGGCGGAGTTAACCAACAGCAATATACAAATGCGATGAAAAATAACGAAACACTCCCTTCATTACATTCAAGTAAATTTGCTCCCGATTATAAAGTAGCGCTTCCAACTGGAATAACAGCAATGAGTAATGCGGCTGTAGCATTATTCAATCAATAACCTTCAAGGTTATTTTTAAGCCCCGCGATTAATTTACCGCAGGGCTTTTTTTGTAACTCGACTTTTTATACGGCGCTTTTTTTGTACGTTTAGCAAAACGCTTTTTAGGTGACGTTTTTGGCAAATGTGCAAACACATCACTATCACAGTTGGTTGCTTGGTTTACAAAATTAGTTAAATCAGCAAGCAAAGGCTGTATAAACTGCTGATAACTCATTGCTTGCTGAGCTATATCTCCTAAACTCGACTCCCATTTTGCGGTTAAATCGGGGCTTGATAACCCCTCAGGTAATACACTAATTAGTGCCAGACCTGTTTCAGTCGCTTTAATAGCCTTTCCTTCACGTTTTAAAAAGCGACGTTTAAATAACAGTTCAATGATGCCTGCACGAGTAGCCTCAGTACCAAGACCATCTGTCTCTTTTAATATTTTTTTGATTTGCGAGTCTTTTACATAACGGCTAATCCCGGTCATGGCAGCAAGTAAGGTTGCATCGGTAAAATGAGCCGGAGGAGTTGTATGCTTTTGCACCACCTCACCTTTAATACAGGTAAGTGCCATGCCTTTTTCTAAATGAGGTAATGTCGCCTCTTCTTTAAGTTCTGACTTACCCATAAGTAATTTAAAACCTAAACTTACATCTTGTTTTGCATTAGCCCTAAATAAACCACCGGCTAGGGTTACCTCTACTTTGGTTTCGTTGTATATGTAGTCAGGATAAAACTGAATTAAATAATGTCGACTTATTAACTGATAAATTTTTGCTTCATCATTGGCTAAACTCACACTTTTTAACTGTTTAGCTGTCGGTACAATCGCGTGGTGAGCTGCTACCTTTGAATCGTTAAAACATTTACTTCGTTTTTTTGCATCTGCTCCATTAACAAATTCTGTTTTTTGGCCATCATTTACTGCAATCGCTTTTAGTATCGCAGCTGCATCTTGGTGATGATCTTTTGGTAAATAACGATTATCTGAACGTGGATAGGTAATTAATTTATGGCGTTCATATAAGGTTTGGCAAATATCCAATACCCTTTGTGCTGGCATACCAAAAGCTTTAGCAGCATCTATTTGTAAAGCAGATAAATTATAAGGAAGCGGTGCGGTTTGCTTTTTTTGCTTTTGCTCAAGTGCAGTTACGCTTGCTGGTTGATTAGCGATACGAGAAGTGACATTTTCAGCTAAAGCTTTGTTAAGCACTCTGCCCTCTTCATCTTGATATGGAGCGCATGCTTTACTTGGTACCCACTTAGCTGTAAAGGCATCATTCTGAGGGGTAACTAAATGAGCAAGTACTTCAAAAAAGGGTTTTGATACAAAATTTGCGATCTCGTTATCGCGATTAACTACTAGACCCAAAATAGGTGTTTGCACTCGCCCAACCGACAACACGTTACCAAACCCCGCTTTTTGCCCCGCTAATGTGTATGCACGCGTCAAGTTCATGCCAAACAACCAATCAGCACGAGACCGCGCTAAAGCAGAAACACTCAAAGGAATAAATTCACGGTTAGCGCGCATACTATGTAGTGACTTTTTAACCGCCGTTAAATTTAAGTCACTGATCAGTAAGCGCTGAATATTCTGTTTTTTTGCTTGGCTGATTTTTGCTTGCTCTATAACTTCATCAACCAGTAACTGGCCTTCACGGTCAGGATCGCCAGCATGTACAAGTGTTGTTGCTTGTTTAATTAGCTTTTTTAAAATAGTAAGTTGTTTACGAGTTTTAGGCTTTGCTTTAAGTTGCCAATGTTCTGGCACAATAGGTAAATGTTCAAACTGCCACTTTTTAAAACGCTCATCATAGTCATCGGGCTCTGCTTGTTCGAGCAAATGACCTATGCACCAAGATACGCAATCACCATTCGCTACCTCAATATAGCCATCATGCTTTTTGTGCGGTTTAGGAAGTGCATCTGCAATAGCGCGACCCAACGAGGGTTTTTCAGCAATATAAAGTTTCATAACCAAAAGCTCTAATACTGTTCATATAAACAGTAGTCTAGCATATCATTTTAAAACGGGGGATATTTTTATAATTTCTAACTTAAAGCTTTATTTCGGTTATTAACAAAAATATATAAAAGAGGCAGGTAGCATACAACCACAGTAGCAATATTTATCAAAGGCATAAACGTTTGATACATAACAGTGCTATAAGATAAATCCCAAAGGTGGCGGTCGACTAAACGAAACAATTGCAAAATAGGGGCACCAATAACCACAAGTTGACCCAGTACACACTGCCACAAATGCACTTTATCTTTCAGACCCCAATAAGCAATTAGTGCCATCCAAGTAATATCTGTTAATGCCCATACAAGATAACGGTATACATAAATGCCATCATCAAACGCCATTAAACTTGAGTAAGTTAGAGTACCAAATAAGAAAAAAGAAGCGGTAATAGCAGCAAACCTTAAGGCTAAATAATCCTTAAAGATAAAAAATAACAAAATAGCTGGGCTCAAAATAAGAACCCAGCTTTTACTTAATATACTGACGAAGTACAAAAACCATTCAGGCAAACTAAAAAACCTTACTTAACTTTTTTATCTTCGTCTGTACCATCGCCATTACCAGGCATACTACAAAATTTATTTAACATACTAACTTCTTCTTTAATTACATCTGTTAAGAGAAGTGCATTCTATGCTAAAAAAGGGACAAAACCAATAAACTCTATCTAATATCAATAGGATCTGATTCTTTAGCCTTGCCTTGTAAGATTGATATTTCCACTCGGCGGTTACGTCTTCGGTCTTCACGGGAGTCATTCGGTACTAAGGGTCTGGTTTCTGCACGCCCCACGACCATCATGCGGGTCTTATCAAAACCAGCAACCTTTTGCAGCTCACTTGCTACCGCAACAGCTCGTTTAGAGGATAAATCCCAGTTGTTAATATAAAGCTCATTAGAGACTTGGAAGTCATCCGTGTGACCAGAGACGGTGATCTCTCCGGGAACATCTTTTAGTAACCGGCCAATATCTTGAATGATAGGTTTAAACTGGGGTTGTAAAAACGCACTACCCGATGGGAACGAACCATTTTCTCTTATACGAATAATGATTTGCTGCCCTAATGATTCAAGCTCAATAGCCCCATCAATAATTTGCTTTTCGAGTTGTTGTGCAATTTTTTTAACTAAATCATTTATTTGCTCTTGATCGGCAGCAGAAACAGCTGGCGCTGAAGCCACTTCCTCAGAGGTGCTGCTTGACTCCCCGCCTCGTTTTTCACCACGTTGTTCTTGGCGTCCGCCAGCTGAGCTTTCATCGCCCGCCTGAAACTCTAGCATTTGCTGAGTCATTTCTACTGTTTGCTGCTGAATAGTTTCAATGGGGGTCGGCTCAGGCTTACCTGGAGTAAATTCCATCGCAATAACCGAGGTGCCTTTTGGGATATCTTTAACTTCAATTTTATTTTGCACACCAAAAGCAAACTTCATAGAGCCTGCAATTTGCTTAAATTTAAGCACATCCATTTCAGAAAACGCGAGTAAGAGTACAAAGAAGCACATTAATAGCGACATTAAATCGGCAAATGTCCCCATCCATGCAGGTAACCCTGGGGGTGGGCATTTACACTCTTCATCAGACATAATTATTCCTCAGTGTTTACTGCGCGTTTTGACTCAGCCAAATAATTTTTCAAGATCCCTTCGATTACTTTAGGGTTTTGGCCATCTTGAATACCTAATACCGCATCCAAAATAAGTCGCTGGTTCATTGCTTCTTCGTCTTTACGCAATTCAAGTTTTACCTGAATAGGAATAGCGACAACATTCGCCAAAAATGCCCCATATAATGTTGTTAATAAGGCGACCGCCATTGCTGGACCGATTGCTTTTGGGTCATCCATATTTGATAACATAGCCACCAAACCGATTAATGTACCGATCATCCCCATTGCAGGAGCAATATCACCTAATGATTTGAATAAGCTTGCACCCATTTCATGACGAGTTGTTGTGAGGGAAATATCTTTTTGTAATGTTGCACGCACTACATCTGCATCATGTCCATCTACAAGCATATCAACGCCTTTGCGCATAAATGGATTTGGAATTTCAGCCTCTTCTAATGCTAAAAAACCACCTTTACGGGCAGAGTCAGCAAGTTCGACAGCTTTCTCTATTAACGCTTCAGGGGGTTCAATTTTAAACATAAACGCTTTTGCACAAACCTTACCAATGCCAAAAAATTGCGACATAGTAAAGTTAGATAAAACGATAAAAAGGGAACCACCAAACACAATAACCACTGAAGGGGTATTGTAAAACATAGCGACTTCACCGCTACTACTCATAAACATGGACATGACAATTAAGCCAATTGCGCCAAGGATCCCAATAATGGTTGCTAAATCCACATTCCCTCCAAAGGTTTTATATTTTTTCTTCGCAAGCGTTGTTATTAATTGTTTATCGGCAAGATACTGAAATACTTAAGTGATTTTTATGATAACCGAAAAAGTTAAGCGCTAATCTATTCTAGATCAACTATCGCAATCTATCTAACACTCAATTTTAAACATGTTAAAAAATAACTAAGAAGCGCAATAAAACCCAATTAACAGCATTTATCTATCAAAAAACCATATCATTCTTTGACCTAGTTTAGCATTCCCCCTAAAATTGGCGTCTAAATTTATTATGTAAGTTGAAAATAAAGATGGCGACTAAAAAACCTGAAAATTTAAGTTTCGAACAAGCACTAGAAGAGTTAACAACAATTGTCAGTGAAATGGAACAAGGTGATTTATCGCTTGAACAGTCTTTAAAGCAATTTGAGCGCGGTATTGCATTAGCCAGTGCGTCTTCTGGCAAACTTCAACAAGCCGAACAAAAGGTGTCGATATTAATGGGTAATGACGAAAAAGCACCGCTTACTCAATTTGATAACGATATGGAATAATTGTGAGCATAAAAGAACAAATAAAGCTCGCTCAAGATGATGTAGCTAATACGCTCAATCTTTATTTCGAACAACCTCTTGAAAGCGACAACACCATAAAAAAAGCTACTCATTATAGTTTAATGAATGGCGGCAAGAGACTGCGCCCATTTTTAGTTTATACCACAGGTAAAATGCTCGGTGCTGACAAGCGTGATTTAGATGTACTGGCAGCAGCGATAGAGTGCATTCATAGTTATTCATTAGTGCATGACGATTTACCTGCTATGGATGATGATGATTTACGTCGCGGTCGCCCTACCTGCCATATTGTTTATGGTGAAGCACAAGCGATTTTAGCAGGTGATGCATTGCAAACTTTGGCTTTTGAGCTTATTGCTAAGCATACATTTAAATGTTCAACTGAAGCTCAGTTAAAAATGATTGCCGAATTAGCCCACGCTTCTGGGTTGCAAGGAATGGTTGCCGGACAAGGGCGTGATATTGCAGCAACCGATAAACTGATTACGGTTGACGAATTAGAACGTATTCATAAACTTAAAACCGGCGCATTGATAAACTGTGCAATTACTTTGGGCGCACTCTGTGTCCCTAATATTAGCCAACACACTTTAGATAACTTATCTACTTTTGGGTATGCTATCGGGCTGGCCTTTCAGGTTCATGACGACATTTTAGATGTTGAGGGCGACACCCTGACTTTAGGTAAACCTCAAGGGTCAGATATTGCAGCGAATAAAGCGACATACCCCGCTTTATTAGGTATGCTAGGTGCTAAGCAAAAAGCACAGAATTTGATACAACAAGCCCATGAGGCGTTAGCCAATATTGACGCAGATACGACCGACTTAGCGGCATTGGCAAACTATTTAATTGAACGTGACCATTAAACATGGCTAAAACGTACTAACTCTTAGAACAAATTATTACTGAATATTAAGTCGCCTCTTAAACCTAGCTTTTTGAGGGAGTTAATATTAGCGAAGGATATATAAAAAACCATGACACTTGATAGCAGCAAGTATCCATTACTTAATTTGGTGAACGAACCAGCCCACTTGCGAGACTTAGCACAAGATAAGCTTCCTGCATTTAGCCATGAATTGCGTGATTATTTACTCAATTCAGTATCGCAAAGTAGCGGCCATTTAGCGTCTGGTTTAGGAACCGTAGAACTTACCGTTGCATTACATTATGTGTACAACACTCCCGACGACCGTTTAGTTTGGGATGTGGGTCATCAAGCTTATCCACATAAAATACTGACTGGCCGTCGTGACCAAATGCACACCATTCGCCAAAAAGATGGATTGCATCCATTCCCATTCAGAGACGAAAGTGAATACGATACCTTTAGTGTTGGCCATTCAAGTACCTCTATTTCTGCGGCACTGGGTATGTCTATTGCGGCGCAAAAAGAAGGCAAAGGACGTAAAACCGTGGCGGTTATAGGCGATGGCGCAATTACCGCAGGTATGGCTTTTGAAGCGATGAACCACTTAGGTGATGTGAAATCAGATATGCTGATCATTTTAAATGATAACGAAATGTCGATTTCTGAAAACGTCGGCGCGTTAACCAATCATTTCGCACGTATTTTATCAGGCAGCTTTTATACCAACATCCGTGAAGGTAGCAAAAAGCTATTATCTGGAGTACCGCCGGTAAAAGAGCTGGCTAGCCGTATGGAAGAGCACATTAAAGGGATGATGATCCCAGGTACTTTTTTTGAAGAGCTAGGTTTAAACTATATTGGTCCAATTGATGGCCATGATGTAAATATGCTTGTAGATACGCTACGCAACATGCGTAACTTAAAAGGCCCACAGCTGCTGCATATTAAAACCCAAAAAGGCAAAGGCTATAAACCAGCAGAAGCCGATCCTATTGGTTATCATGGCGTACCAAAATTTGACCCTGCAACATCAAGCCTGCCGAAATCTAAGCCAGGCGCTGCAACTTTTTCAAGTGTATTTGGTGATTGGCTGTGCGACATGGCAGAGCAAGACAACAAGCTAATGGCAATTACCCCTGCGATGCGTGAAGGTTCAGGAATGGTGCGCTTTTCCAAAGAACACCCAGAACAATATTTTGATGTGGCAATTGCAGAGCAGCACGCTGTAACCCTTGCTGCAGGTTTTGCTTGTGAAGGGTTAAAACCCGTTGTTGCTATCTACTCTAGCTTTTTACAACGTGCGTATGACCAACTAATTCACGATGTTGCATTGCAAAACCTACCGGTATTATTTGCTATTGACCGCGCAGGTATTGTCGGAGCCGATGGTGAAACTCATCAAGGCGCCTACGACCTAAGCTTTATGCGCTGTATTCCTAACATGGTTATTATGGCACCTAGTGACACTAACGAATGCCGTCAAATGCTATACACTGGCTATCAAGCCGATTGCCCTGTAGCCGTGCGTTACCCGCGTGGTAGTGCTGGCACCGCAGACATTCAAAGTGCTATGCAACAGCTCGAAATTGGTAAAGCGAATGTAATTAAACAAGGAACTAAGGTGGCTATATTGTCATTTGGTACCTTGCTTGAAAACGCGCAACTGGCCACAGATGAGCTCAATGCGACTTTAGTTAATATGCGATTTATTAAGCCACTTGATACAGGGTTAATTGATGAGCTTGTCGCTAACCACGATATTATTGTAACGCTTGAAGATAATGCAATTTCTGGTGGTGCAGGCTCGGCTGTTAATGAATATTTAGCTACCCAAAAAGCGGCTGTAAAAATACTTAACTTAGGTATACCGGATGAATTTATTAAACACGGTACACAACAGCAAATGCATGATGAAATGGGGTTAGGTGGACAAGGTATATTAACTACAATTAAAGCATTTATGAGCTAATATTTATAGTGTTTAATAAAAAAGGAGCCATTGGCTCCTTTTTTGTTGCTCACTTATAATCTCTAGCGCATCCACACCTTAATGTCGGCCAAGCCATTACTTTGCAATAAGCCAATCTGCTGTTCAACGTTCGGGTTTTGCTCAAACTCAAATGCATCTAATTGCTCATCAAAGGTAATGTTAGCAACGCCATCGCCACCGCGTTTTTTAACTTGATGCAATGCGATATCAGCTAAATTAATCGATGTTTCCCAGCTAATAACTTGACCACCTAACAGGGGGAGCGGATAGAAAGACCAACCCACTGATGAGGTAATACTCGTTGTTTCGCCGTTCGGAAGCTGGAAGTTATAATCGGCAATGGCTTGGCATAACTCTGACACATAGCTGTCGATTAAATTACACTTAAAGTCACGCAATAACAGTAAAAACTCATCACCACTCCAACGTGCAACGTAATCAGAGCCTTGAGTACGGGAGTTAAGTAATGCCGCCACTTGTTGTAAACAGCTATCTCCAGCAATAGGGCCATAAGCATCATTAATACGGCTAAAGTTATCTAAATTAATAATTAATAACACCAAAGATTTGCCCTGAGCCTGTAATGACTGCGAATTACGCTGAAAATGCTCAATATCTTTTGGTAGTTGATCAAACAAGAAACGACGACTTCTCAGCCCAGTTAGCTCATCAGAGTGACTAACAAGTTTAAGCTGAGAATTTACTTGGTTTAATTTATCATTCGCTTGACGAAGCTCTAGGGTTCGTTCAGTAATAAGCCCTTCGAGTACTTGTTGCTTACGTCGCTCTTGAACTTTAAATACCCAAAACACTAAATAAAACAGCAGTACAAAACCACTGGTGATCAGTAATCTAAAGTAGATGGTTTCACCAAACCGTTCAGGAACAACAAACGCATATTCGGCTGATTGCGCTTTACCCCAATCCTCACCTTGGCGTTTAGTTTCTAATTCAAATAAAAACATACCGGCGGGTAAATTTGTATAAATTGCTTCTCGACGGGTATTTGCATAGCGCCAATCGTTATCAAGCCCATTAAGTTTATATCTAAACTCAATACTTGCCGGAGCGTAATAATCAATCGCAGTATAGGTAAGTGTCACATCACGCTCATCGGTCTCAAGAACCGGTTTTTCACCTAACGCAGCAGCTGCAAGCTTTCGTGATGGTGTGGTTAAGGTTTCTATAGTTGGTTTAAGTGAGCGTAATCCAAATAACTCTACGTCTTTAGGGATTTCAACCACCCCTTGTAAGCTGGGGTACCAAATAGAGTTATCCATATCAACCACCGCATCATGGCCTAAACCATTACAACATTGGCTGGCTTTACCATCGAGCTGTCGGTCAAATGAAGAGATCACTTCTTCTACTTTTAGGCTTTCGATGTTGGCTTTAAATTGCTCAACAGGCATGCGGTAAACCCCTTTCATGGTGCTTACCCAAATTCGCTTCGAGGTGTCATCGTATTCTAAGCTGAATATAGAACCATATGGCAACCCATTGGCGGCGTCTAGTTGCTGCCATTGCCCTTGCCCACTGCGATAAAACAGACCATCATTCAACGAGCCAATTAAAATGCCTACCCCTTTTATATGTAAAATGCTGGTCACATACGCACTTTCTAAGGTGGTTTGGTCGCCAATTTTTTCAATTCCTCGCTCAGTAAAGTAATACGCGCCTTTACTGGTGCCAATAACCCCAAAATTTGGTTTATCTAAAACATAGGTTACAAACTTACTGCCTAAAAAAGCATTGTACGCAAAAGGGTTTAAACCATTGTAATTTAAACGGTATAACCCTCGTCCGGTGCCTACCCAAAAACCGCCTTTAGTTGAAGTGCTAATTGCAAAAACTGGGTTATCGCTCAATGCACGAGCAGGGAAACTATATAAGGTATTCGACTCGTAGAAAAACAAGCCCCTGCCAGTAGCAACATAAAGGCGATCGCCATCAAATTGCATGTCATGTACCGAGGCATTTCCATACTTGGCACTATTAATAACATTAATAAAAGTTTTATCGGCATCAAAATAGCCAACGCCACTTTTATTGGCAATCCATAACTTACCATCAGGTGATTTACTAATTGCCATTACCGCTTCGGTCATTTTAGAAATGGCAGAATGGCGCTCTATTCGCCCTTCGTGAGCAAGCCATAGACCTTCACTAAAACTCGCTAACCATATGTTATTTTCATCATCTCTAAATATATCGGCAAACCAAATACTCTGATCTAACTGGCTGGGTTCAACCCACTGCCAATCATTAGATTTAGCCCTGAACAATAAACGTCCATAGGTTGATACCCACAAGCCGCCATTACCGTCGCTCATAAATTTATACACAGCTGAGTTATTAGCATTGGGCAGTGGAAACGGACGTAGCTCGTCATCTAAATCTAAAAAATAAGCCCCTAACTCAGAAGCTAGGTACAAATTACCATTTAAAAACGATAAATCGTGAACAATGGTTTGCGCTAAACGATCAGGCAAAGCCACTTTAGCGGTGAGTTCTAAGCGTAATTTAGAAAAGTCAGACGAGCTTTGCGTTAAACGTAATAAATTACGGTCGTTAACCAGCCAAATTCCCTCAGGTGAAAGCGCCATTTTACTGACCGATCCCACAATTTGGGTGATAGCTGTGGCGTTTACAATAGGACTAGGATTATTTAGTTGGTCGCGCAGTTCTATTTGGCCTCTGTCTATATAATAGAGCCCATTAGCTGCTATCCAGATACTGCCTTGAGAATCTTCAAGAATATCTCTTACAGGGCCTTTAATATTAAACTCTTGTGCGGTTAGCTTTTCAGGATCGATAACCACAAGGCCATTTTTAGTGCCTACCCACAATAATCCTTCGCCATCGATCAATAATTTATTAATACCATTGCTGGGTAAAAATAAGCTATTTTGGGTATTATAATTGGTGAAGGTATTGCCATCAAAACGGCTTAATCCAAATTGAGTGCCAAGCCACATATAGCCTTGGTTATCTTGCACCACACTTTTCAGGGATTGTGAGGGTAAGCCGTCTTTGATATTCCATTGTTTAACTACGTAATCAGTAATTGAAGCCGTACTTGGCATGGCACATAGCATAAGTACACAAACCAATAAAAATCGCATCATAGTGCTGCCACCTAGTTAAACAAATAATAAATTAAAAGGGTAGTAAACCTACTTTTATCAATGCTTGCAAACAAATAAGCGAAAAAATACCTGCAAGCACATCATCGGCCATAATACCAAACCCACCATGGGCACGTTTATCGAGTATGCGAATCGGCCCAGGCTTTGCTATATCAAAAAAGCGAAACAGTAAAAAGCCCACTAATAATGTTTGCCAGTTAAGTGCTGCGCCTATCATAGTAATATAGTAACCAGCAACTTCATCCCAAACAATCGCAGGATGATCATGTACTTGAAGGTCATCGGCTGTTTTTCCACACGCCCAAATACCAAATATACTAATGACGACTGCAAATACAATTTGTAACCATAGCGGAAAATGCATGGTAATAAAAATAAACGGTAATGCTGCCAATGTGCCAAATGTACCAGGTGCTTTTGGTGCAAGCCCAGTACCAAAACCCAAACCAAAAAATTGATGTGGGCGTTTTAAATTAAATAATCGGTTTTTATTCAAACCTGCTCCTTGGAAAAGTGTTCAAAGCCTTTATGTTCAAAAGCAAACTTCTCGCCTTGGTGTAATAACTCTATATTGCCGTCACCACTTTTTATTTGCCCGATACAGCTTGCCTCTACACCGTATTGGCGCAGCTTAATATCTAGCATACTCTTATTACTATCAGCAACGGTATACAGTAACTCGTAATCATCGCCATAGTTAAGAACAAAAGGAAGTCGCTGCTCAAAATCAAGACTCGCTTGCATGGCATCTGAGGTGGGGACGTTTTCGATATTAATGGTTGCGCTTACCTGTGATAAATTTAGCACATGCCCTAAGTCGGCAAGTAACCCATCTGAAATATCAATGGCCGACGAGGCTAAGCCACGTAACGCTTGCCCTGCAGCTACACGTGGTGTGGGGAAATTCAAACGTTTATTAATATGCTTTAAGTGTTCAGGTGCAATCGATAAACCTTGTTTTTTCGACTCAATCGCTAGGCCTGCATCACCAAGCGGACCAGTTACAAAAATCCAATCCCCCACCTTTGCGCCACTACGACGCAATGCTTTGCCTTCAGGGACTGTGCCTTTTGCACAAATAGTAATACTAAGTGGACCTTGAGTGGTATCACCACCAATGATCTGAACATTAAAGTACTCAGCAATTTCATGCATGCCATCAGTCAGCTCAGCAATCCATTGTGGATCGATACTAGGTAACGTAAGTGCAACCGATACCCAGGTAGGTTCTGCGCCCATGGCAGCTAAATCACTTAAATTAACAGCAAGAGCTCGATGCCCTAATGCACGAGGGGAGATATCGTGAAAAAAATGCACCCCAGCCACTAAGGTATCTGTGGTTACAGCAAGCTGACAGTTCGCAGGTACTGTGACAAGCGCACAGTCATCTCCAATCCCTAAATTAACATCGCGACGAGTAATGCCACGACCTTTAAAGTAACGATTAATTAATTCAAATTCCTTCATACACAAAAAAGCCGACCTATGCCGGCTCTCCTTTTTAACGGTTATTTATAGCAACTCATCTGATTTAGAATTCAGTTAAAGTTGTTATTACTTACGTAACTGTTTTACAGCTTTATCAAGTACACCGTTTACAAATTTATGGCTATCTTCAGCGCCAAACATTTTAGCTAATTCAATACTTTCATTGATAGCGACTTTGTAAGGCACGTCTTCACGAAATTTAAGCTCGTAGCTGCTTAAACGTAAGATTGCACGTTCAACTTCGTCTAATTCATCAAATGGACGAGTTAAATGAGGCGATACAGCTTCGTCTAGTTGCTTGTGATTTACGGCAACTCCACGCGCTAAATCTTTAAAATATTCAACATCAATTTTAGTCACATCGTTTTCGATCAACATTTGTTGTTCGATATCGGCAATAGCATTGCCGCTTAATTGCCATGAGTATACGGCCTGAAGTGCTAAGATACGTGCTTTACGTCTTGCTGCTGGTTTCACAAAAATTCCTTAAACTTAAATTTTATCTAACACATTAACCATTTCAAGCGCACCTAAAGCAGCTTCGCCGCCTTTGTTACCCATTTTGGTACCTGCGCGCTCAATTGCTTGCTCAATGCTTTCAGTGGTTAATACGCCAAATGCAACTGGGATATCATACTCAAGTGATACTTGTGCAAGCCCTTTGTTTGACTCGCCAGCGACAAGATCAAAGTGAGGCGTACCTCCCCTGATCACTACACCTAAGGCGATAATTGCATCATATTCTTTTTTTGCTGCAACGCGTTTCGCTGCTAAAGGTAATTCAACCGCACCTGGTACGTAAATAACGGTAATATCATCTTCTGATACTCCACCAGTACGTTTTAGCTCATCAACAGCACCTGCAAGCAAGCTACTACCAATAAAGTCATTGAAACGTGAAATGACAATGGCAAACTTTTTGCCTGGGGCGTATTTAGTACCTTCAATAATTTTCATTTGATAACCCTAAAAATAAGTTTAAGCGATTTCGGTTGCGCAAAAATTGATGCGCATTATACCACATAAATAAAATAATAACCTAGCGTGTAATTATTGTGGCTCTACGTAATCAACCACTTCTAAATGGAAGCCTGATAATGCATGATATTTTTTCGGTAAACTCATCAAACGCATTTTTTGAATACCTAAATCAGCCAAAATTTGCGAACCCACACCTACGGTGCGCGAAGTACCTTGGAATTTACGCGGCGTTACACTCTCACCGGCATCAGCTGCAGCGAAGGCTTTTACAGTGGCTTCTAACTCTTCAGTGCTTTCTTGCTTACCTAGAATGACTAAAGCACCATTATGCTCAGCTATATACGCCATGGCTTGCGATAATCCCCAACTGCGATCAGCGTTGCGATCAGAGAGTAGAATATCGTTAAAGGTACTTTGTAAGTGCACTCGCACTAACGTCGGTTCTTGTTGTTTTATTTCACCTTTAAGCAATGCATAGTGCAGCTGTCCGTCAATGGTGTCTTTGTAAGTCACTAAGTCAAATTCACCATGCTCAGTTGGCAATTTACATTTTGCAACTTGCTCAATAGTGGTTTCATTTAGGTTTCGGTATTCGATTAAATCAGCTATGGTGCCAATTTTAATATCATGTTGCTTAGCAAATACTTCTAAGTCAGGGCGGCGCGCCATGGTGCCATCTTCATTCAGAATTTCTACAATCACTGATGACGGCTCAAGCCCCGCTAAACGTGCTAAATCACAGCCAGCTTCAGTGTGCCCTGCGCGCGTTAATACGCCGCCAGGTTGCGCCATAATAGGGAAAATATGCCCAGGTTGTACAATATCACTTGGCACAGCGCCTTTAGCAATGGCAGCTTGAACAGTGCGAGCACGATCCGCTGCAGAAATACCCGTTGTAACCCCTTTTGACGCTTCAATAGACATAGTAAAGTTGGTCGAGAACGCGGCACCGTTATTTTTAACCATCAGCGGTAAATCAAGTTGCGAGCAACGCTCTTGAGTCATGGTTAAACAAATTAACCCACGGCCATGAGTCGCCATAAAGTTAATTGCTTCTGCACTAATGTGCTCAGCAGCAATAATTAAATCGCCTTCATTTTCTCTGTCTTCATCGTCCATTAAAATAACCATTTTACCGGCTTTAATGTCATCTATTATTTCTTGTGCGCTGTTTAAATTCATAAGTTGCTCGTATAAGTTGTCAATATCGTTATTTTATAAAGCCCGCTTTAGCGAGTAAGCTCATCGAAATATCTGAACCAGTAGGATGCTCAGCTCCCTTTACAAGGCGCTCTAAATAACGTGCTATTTGGTCGACCTCTAGATTCACTTTGGTACCGACTTGAAAATCGGCTATGGTCGTTTGCCCGCTGGTGTGGGGCACAATTGTCAGTTTAAATTTATTACCTTCAACCGCATTGACCGTTAAGCTAATACCATCAATACACACAGACCCTTTATAAGGAATGTATTTCATTAAATTTTCGTCGGTGGCTAACCAATATTCTGTTGCTCGCGCATTGGTATTAATTGCAGTGATAGTGGCAATACCATCTACATGACCAGACACTAAATGACCTCCAAGGCGCGATACAGGTTGCATCGCCTTTTCTAAGTTAACTGTTTGCCCTAAAGCGTAATGTGCAAACCCTGTTAAGCTAATCGTTTCATTTGATAAGTCAGCACTAAAGCCATCTACATGCTTATCAACAACAGTGAGGCACACACCATTGGTTGCAATACTGTCACCTAACTTAACATCACTCATATCAAGGTTTTTACTTTGGATACGAATAGCTAAATCACCTTGTTTTTTTTGCAATAACGCAATTTTACCTGTCGCTTCAACTATTCCAGTAAACATAGTGCTACTCTTTATATAAAATGATTAATGAGCTTTTTTTAGTGCTGTGATACGTAAATCATCACCAATTGGCACACACTCATTAAAAGTTAAATTAATGGTATTTTGCATACTCATTAACTCTGGGAAATTCAGTAAACTTCTTGCATCGCTACCCATTAACTTAGGGGCAATGTAAAAAACAAACTCATCAATTAAATCAAGTTCAGCCATTTTTCCGGCCAATGTGGCACCCGCTTCTAACCACACATTATTAAACTGTAATTGCGCTAGCTTTTGCAGCGCTGCTTGTAAGTCTACTTTATTGTTCTTTTCGGGTAGTTCGATCTGTTTAACAAAATGAGGCCACTGATGCGATTTATCAACCCGAGTGGTAAATATTATCACCTCGCTTTGAATTGAAAATAAGGCAAGTTCAGGGGTAAGTCTGTTTTGGGAATCAATAATAACGCGAACCGGTTGGCGCAGTGGTAAATTGGTCGGTAAAGAAACCGGAAGTTCTTCTGGGCGTACATTTAGTTTTGCATCATCCATCAAGACTGTATCGGCACCGGTTAAAATTGCACAGCTCTGAGCACGATATAGCTGCACATCTTGGCGCGCAGCGGGCCCGGTTATCCATTTACTTTGGCCATTTTTAAGCGCTGTTTTACCATCAATACTGGCGGCCATTTTACAGGTAACAAAGGGCACCCCCTGCTCCATTCGTTTAAAAAAGCCTAAATTTAATGCCCGCGCTTGCTCTTCAAGTAATCCGTAAGCGACTTCTATACCTGCATCCGCTAAAATTTTAAGGCCTTTTCCTGCAACTTGCGGGTTGCTATCAACCATAGCAGCAATCACTTTTTTCACACCCGCGGCCTTTAGCCCTTCAGCACAAGGCGGTGTACGACCATAATGACTGCAAGGCTCTAGGGTTACATAAGCGGTTGCACCTTTAGCACTTTCACCGGCCTCAGCCAAAGCATTAACTTCAGCATGACCTTGCCCTGCTAATTGATGAAACCCTTCGGCTATTATTTTATTATTTTTTACTAGTACGCAGCCTACATTAGGATTAGGAGTGGTGGTAAAGCGCCCTTTTTTTGCCAGCTCAATGGCACGTGCCATATAACGTTTATCATCCTCTGAAAACGAGCTTTGCATGGTCATTACTACTCTCCTAAGCGGGCTATTTCTTCACCAAACTCACGTATATCTTCAAACGAGCGATATACTGAGGCAAATCTTACATAGGCTACTTTATCTAATTTTTTCAGCGCTTCCATAATGCACTCACCTACCAAATGACTAGACACTTCGCGTTCGCCAGTGGCTCGCAGCTGCGATTTAATTATATTAACTACTTCGTCAACTTGTTCAGTACTTACAGGGCGCTTTTCAAGGGCGCGAGTTAAGCCATTTAGTAACTTATCTTCATTAAACGGTTCGCGGCTGCCATCTTGCTTGATGACCCGTGGCATCACTAATTCAGCCCCTTCAAAGGTGGTAAATCGTTCGTGGCATTCATTACATTCACGACGTCTACGTACTTGGTGTCCCCCACCTACAAGGCGAGAATCAATAACTTTAGTATCTTTGGCGGTGCAAAAAGGGCAATGCATAACTGTGTGTTTCCGTTTTAAAAACAAAAAATGGCCGCTATCATAGCGGCCATTATCATAACAAAAATGTGTGCAGTTGTGATCTAAATTACTATTTTACTCTTGGATTAAGCGTAAACAGGTAATTTTGCACAAATTGCTTTCACTTTTTCTTTCACTTGCGCTTGTACTGACTCATCTTCGATGTTGTCTAGTACGTCACAAATCCAGCCCGCTAACTCTTTTGACTCTGCTTCTTTAAAGCCACGACGAGTGATTGCTGGTGAACCAATACGCAAACCAGAAGTAACAAATGGTGAACGTGGATCGTTCGGTACCGAGTTTTTATTAACAGTGATGTTCGCATTACCTAGGGCAGCATCTGCATCTTTACCTGTGATATCTTTATCGATTAAATCAAGTAAGAATAAGTGATTGTCAGTTTTACCTGATACTACTTTGTAGCCGCGCTCTTGTAATACTGCAACCATTGCTTGAGCATTTTTAACAACTTGTGCTTGGTATGTTTTAAATTCAGGTTGAAGTGCTTCTTTAAATGCCACCGCTTTAGCAGCAATAACATGACATAAAGGACCACCTTGGCCACCCGGGAAAACAGCGCTGTTTAGCTTTTTGTAAATATCTTCATCGCCACACGCAGAGATAATTAAACCACCGCGAGGACCGGCTAATGTTTTGTGTGTTGTGGTTGTTACAACGTGAGCAAATGGCACAGGGCTTGGGTAGACACCCGCAGCAATTAAACCTGCAACGTGCGCCATATCAACAAATAAGTATGCACCTACTTTGTCTGCAATTTCACGGAACTTAGCCCAATCAACAATACCTGAATAAGCAGAGAAACCCGCAATAATCATTTTTGGTTTGTGCTCAAGTGCTAACGCTTCAACTTGTGCGTAATCAATTTCGCCAGTTTCTTCGTTAAGGCCATACTGAATTGCGTTGTATGTTTTACCTGAGAAGTTTACGTGTGAGCCATGTGTTAAGTGACCACCGTGCGCTAGGCTCATGCCTAAAACGGTATCAAGTGGGCTTAATAGTGCTTGGAAAACAGCGGCATTCGCTTGTGAACCCGCATGTGGTTGCACGTTTGCGTAATCTGTACCAAATAATTCATTTGCGCGGTCAATCGCTAACTGCTCAACCACATCAACGTGCTCACAGCCACCGTAGTAACGTTTGCCCGGGTAGCCTTCAGCATATTTGTTAGTAAGTTGAGAACCCTGCGCTTCTAGTACGCGTGGGCTACAGTAGTTTTCAGATGCAATTAACTCAATGTGCTCTTCCTGACGTGATGTTTCTTTGCTCATCGCGTCAAATAACTCTGGATCAAAATCCGAAATATTCATGCTACGTTCTAACATTGGGGTCTCCTGGGCAACGTGTATGGGTATTTTTTACAGGCTTTATTGTACGCTTAAAACGACTCTTTGCCTACGCTCTTAAGTTGAGGATATTTAAACAGGGATTGAAACTATTTCACAGCATTTTGATGATGATATTTTTTTATAAACTAATAACAATTTTAAATGAATTTTATTTATTACATTTATTTAGCTTATGCGTTATGCCTAAAGCGATACATAAACAAACAAAAAAAGCGGCCTAAGCCGCTTTTATTATCTGCCTTTTTTAGGCTAGCTTTTTAAACAATTCTGTACGCAAAACATCATAATCGTTGTGCATATCAGTGGCTAAACACGGTTTTGCTAATGCATCAGCTAACGGCTTTGGCATATCTAATTCAACATTAAGGATATCCTCAACGCTGTCTTTAAATTTGGCCGGATGCGCAGTCGCTAAAAAAATCCCCACAGCATCTGCCGCCTTATTTTCTACAAGACCTTGGTAAGCAATTGCGGTGTGAGGCTCTGCAATATAGCCAAGCTGTTGAATTTTTTTCATCACTGTTTGTGTTTGCTGCTCATCAACACTCACCGAATAAAAGTTATCATAACTAAACCAGTTATTATCTAACATTGATTGCACACGAGGCCAGTTATTAGGTTTACTCACATCCATTGCATTTGAAAGCGATTCAATTGTCGCATTAGGCGTCCAATTTTTATCAAGCATAAAGCGCGGTACTGTGTCGTTTTGGTTTGTAGTCGCACTGAGTTTACCTACTGGCATACCAATAACAGCGCCAATCATAGCCGCACACACATTACCAAAGTTACCACTGGGTACTGAAATATGCGCTGTAGCACGCTTTTCTTTTGGCAGCTGTGCTATTGCCTCAAAGTAATAACAAACTTGCGCAACTAAGCGGCTAATATTAATTGAATTTGCTGAGTTTAAACCTAATTTCGATTTTAGCTCTTCATCTAAAAATGATTTTTTAACCAACTCTTGGCAATCATCAAAACTGCCTTCTATCGCATAACAGTGAATGTTGTCACCAAGCGTTGTAAATAACTTTTGCTGAGCGAGTGAAATTTTACCTTTAGGGTATAAAATAACCACATCAATATTTGGTTTGTTATAAAAAGCATGCGCTACGGCAGCCCCGGTATCACCCGATGTTGCAGTTAATATTGTCACTTTTTCGCCGTGGTTAAACTGAGCTAAACACTCTGCCATAAAGCGGCCACCAAAATCTTTAAATGCCAGTGTTGGGCCATGGAATAACTCTAAGCAATAGGTATTGTCTTCAACTTCCACCAGCTTAACCGGAAAGTTAAACGCATTCTTAACCATCTGGGCAACAGTATCACTTGGTAGCTCGTCACCAATAAGGTGCGATAAAATTTTGCCGCTGCGAGTAACAAAGTCCATATCGAGTAATGCATCAACATCACTTAATGGCGCTAACGACTCAGGAAAAAACACCCCTTGATTACGCCCCAGTCCTGTTTTTACAGCTTCAACAAACGACACTTTTTGTGAATATTCTTTTAAATTATGTAATTGCATGACTCTTGATCCTATAAAACATTTAATTGACGCGTGCCGTCGTTATCTAATTTACAAATATGGCAAAAACCTTGCTCGTTGATGTAGTTTTCCTCTAGCCACTGCGCGCATTGCTCTGCCGCTTCAAGCGTTTTACATACACTAAACAAGGTCGGCCCTGCGCCTGAAATACTCACAACTTCAGCACCCAGTGCTGGTAAGCTTGCTTTGGCATCACTAAAGCCGCTTATAAGTGGCGCACGGTATGGCTCTGCTATTTCGTCTTTCATAATGCTTAATGCATCATCAAAACGCTCTGTTAACAGTAAGCTACTAAACGCCGATAAACGCTGCGCAAACTCAACCCCCGCATGCATACTAAGCTCTTTTGGTAAAACAGAGCGCGCTTTTGCGGTATTGAGCGAAAAGCCTGGAAATGCGGCAACGTAATACCAGTTTTCATCGACAGGTAAAGCAATAGATTTATCAGGAATTAAATCACCGGTTAGCTGTAAGCCGCCTAAATAACACGGTGTGATGTTATCGTAATGGCGCCCTCCACTTACAACGGCTTCAAAATCTGCCATAAGCTCAATGAGCTCTACTTGGCTTAAATTAGTTTTGGCAAATTTATCCAGTGCTGCAAATGTCGCCACCACAGAGCAGGCACTTGAGCCTAATCCAGACCCTATAGGCAGGTTTTTCTTCAACTCTAATTTTACGGCTGGCATATTCGGTGCTACATGTGTACGAAAATGCACTAAACATTGATACGCTAAATTTTCATTCGCATCGCTTGGGAGTTTATGGGCGTATTCGCCACTACAAATAAACTCATCACGAGGCGCTTCACATATAGTAACCACATCCCCCAGCAAGCTGCCATCAATCGGAGCTAACGCCGCACCGAGGGAGTCAAAACCAACCGTAAAATTACCAATGGAGGCTGGCGCATAAACTTCAATCATAACCGCCCCCTAGCGTGATAGTGTTTTAAGAATATCGGCAAATACACCCGCAGCAGTTACTGCAGAGCCTGCGCCATAACCACGGATAACAAACGGACGTGGCTGATAGTATTGGCTTAAAATAGCCAACGCATTTTCACCATCACGAATAACACTCAATGCATGTGATGAATCGACCGCTTCAATACCTACTTTACAGTGACCATTTTTAATTGTGCCTACATAGCGAAGTACTTTACCTTCACTCGCTGCACTTTGAATACGGTCGTTAAAGCCAGCATCCAGGCTTGGTAGTTTTGCCATAAATTGCTCAACGTTGTCACCTTGGGCGAAGCCTTGTGGTAATACCGACTCCACTTCTATGTCGCTAAGCTCTAATTGCATGCCTGACTCGCGGGCAATAATGAGCAGTTTACGTGCAACGTCAGTCCCCGATAAGTCATCACGAGGATCGGGTTCAGTAAAGCCACTTTCTTTCGCTTTAATCGTTGCTTCAGAGAGTGATAAACCATCTTCAAGGGCACCAAACATGTACGAAAGCGAGCCAGATAAAATACCACTAAACTCAAGTAATTCATCGCCGGCACCAAAGAGTGATTGTAAGTTATCAATTACAGGTAAACCCGCACCTACATTGGTTTCGTATAAAAACTTACGGTTATTTTTATGTGTAGCTGCTATTAAATCTTGGTAATAAGTATATGAACTTGTCGTGGCTTTTTTATTAGCAGCCACAACATGGAAACCCGCATTTAAAAAGTCGACGTATTGGGCAGCCAAGGCATCTGATGAAGTACAATCAACTAGCACAGGGTTAACCAGGTGATTTTGCTTAACAAACTGTTCAACTAATTTTAAATCGAATGCTTGCTCTGATTGCGCTAACTTTTGCTGCCAATCATCAAACGCAATGCCTTCACCATCAAGGTGTAATTGGCGAGAGTTAGCCACACCATATAGATTTAATTTAATATTACGCTTTTCAAGCCATGCTTGTTGACGCTCAAGTTGGTTAATTAGCTCTTGGCCTACTAAGCCACAGCCCAATAAAAACACATCAATTGAAGGAACATGAGTGAAAAAGTTTTCATGACAAATTTTAACCGCGTCATTACATAATTCGCCGTCAATAACCGCTGAAATAGCACTTTCAGTTGAGTCTTGCGCTATGGCAACAATGTTTACTTGTGCTTGAGCTAGCGATGCAAAAAACTTAGCCGCTAAACCTTTGTGAGCGCGCATGTTATCGCCCACTAGCGTTACTATTGCTAAATTACGTTGCACATTTACCGGCTCAATGAGCCCCGCTTTTGACTCTAAGTCAAAGGCTACTTGTAACGCACTTAACGCTAGATTTAAATCGCTTTCATGCACACAAAAGCTAATGCTAAATTCACATGATGATTGAGTGATCAGTACGATTGACACGTTATCATGCGCTAATGCATTAAATACTTTCGATGCCATGCCCACTTTACCTTTCATACCAGGGCCCGAAACGGTCAGCATAGCTAAGTTTTGTAGGCTTGAGAGTGCTTTTACTGGTTCATCAGATACCGTATCGTTACTAATTAGTGAGCCTTGTGCATCTGGGTTATGGGTGTTTTTAATTTCACATGGCACTCCAGCTTTTGCACAGGGTAGGATAGTTTTAGGGTGCAACACTTTAGCGCCAAAATAAGAAAGCTCCATCGCCTCTTTGTAAGATAGGAAATCAACCTTAGTGGCTTTTTTGATATAACGCGGATCGGCACTGTATACCCCATCAACGTCAGTCCATATTTGGCACACTTGTGCCTCTAAACACGCTGCAGCAATTGCTGCTGAATAATCAGAGCCATTTCGACCAAGCGTTGTGAGCTCACCTTTATCATTACTTGCAGTAAATCCTGGCATAATGTAAACCGTTGCTGGCGACTCTTTTAGTACCGCTTGAAAACGGGCTTTACTGGCGACTAAATCGGCTTCAGCGTCTATGTGTCCACCCGTTGAAACAATACAGTCTGTTGCTTGTAAATAATGCGCGTTATGATCGGCTAATAGGCTTTGCATTAGCGATACGCTAACACGTTCACCAAAGCTAATAATAAAAGCCCTGATTTTATCTGGGCAACACTTAATTAGTGCAACCCCATCAAGCTTATTTTTCAATTCGTCAAAGTCAGGCCAATTTTTAACTGCTCCTTGCTTTTCTTCTACTGCCGTTTTTAAGGCATTGCAGCGGGTAACAAGTGCATCCCATAACAGATTGAAATCCTGCCCCTGCTCTGCGGCACTAGCCAACGCAACAAGCGAATCTGTCATACCGCCAGGCGCTGAAAGCACCAGTAACATTTCATCTTTTAATTGTGCCTTAGCTAGAGCAGCTACTTGCTCTAAGCAGGCAAAGTCAGCGAGCGATGAGCCGCCAAATTTTAAAACGCGCATTTTTTATGTTTCCTCATTCCATAAAACGAAAAAAGGCCTGTGTTCTAAGTGAACACAGGCCTTTAAATTTGTTGCACCGACCTATGCCACTATCCAGTAAGAATGGTGGTTGTAATAATAATGGTCGTTACAAGACTAAATGTTTTCATAAGCTTAAGACTGCCTTAACAAAGGCTATTCTGTCAACCCTAAATTAGAAGATAAAACAGTCTTTTTCATCATGAATTTTATTAATAAATGCCAAACTTATGCAAAACTTCGTTAAGTTGTGTTTTATTAATCGGTTTATGAATAAAATCGATTGCGCCAAGTTGCGCTACTCGCTCTCGCATTTTTTGTTGAATGTCAGCAGAAATTACCAATACATAAGATTCTATTTTATTTGCTTTAACTTGCTCAAGCACTGCAATGCCATCAACCTCAGGCATGGTTAAATCAAGACACACAAGATCAAACTGCCCATGATGCAATTGCTCCAAGGCCTCTTTACCGTTTGTAGCCTGTTGAATATCGGCATCAATGCACTCGTTTAAACAACGGATCACTTGCTTACGGGCAACGGTTGAGTCATCACAGACTAAAATAGAAAAACGCACCATAATGACTATTTAATTAAACTCATATAAAACACCTAAACCCACTTTAAAATTAATTTACTTGCTCAGTCAGTAAAAAGTCAAAAATATAACCAATATAAGTAGCGAGCAGGTTATTTACTATAGCTTTTATTAACGTTATCAATAAAATGCATGAGTGCACAATACAAATTAGCAAAATCCCCCTCCTAATTTACAAACAAACTAGCTAAACACACTACACTTGGATAGGAGTACAATTGTTAAGTTTACAGGGTAATGCTTATTTAAGAGCGCAAAATAACAATATAATAAAATATATGTTTATTTTTAATGATTTATTAACTAATGTTTATAAGCGTACACCAATAGCTGAATAATTAAAGGAAATACAAGTCCCTCATGCCGCAAAAAAGTCTTTCAACAAAGTTACTCACACGGGTTTTATCAGTTTATTTTATACTGACTTTTGTGGTGACCTGCGGACAAATCTTCGCAGAGTATGTTAATACCAAAGATTACATACGCGATGAGCTCGGCACACTACAAAAAACATTTGGTAGAAGTCTAACCCGAGCAATTTGGGAGCTAAATATAAAGCAAACCACCACAACTGCAGAGGGGTTGCTTGATATTCCTATGGTTGAAGGGGTTATTATTCGTGATGATAATGGCGCTATTATTTCGCAACTAGGCCGAGCGTTAAACATTCACAACCTATACAGCCAGCAGCTTGTTCAAGAAGATGTGATTGTAGAAGACACCAAAGCTGGTTTATTTGGCTATACATTTCCGCTTATTTTTGAGTTTTCAGGCCGTGCCACCCAAGTGGGCGATGTGACTTTATTTTCTAGCCGGGACGTAATTTTCAGCCGCATTATGCTCTCTATTTACTTTTTAATTGGCAACGCCATGATTAAAACCACCTTTTTAATCATCTTATTTTTGATCGCATTTAGAAAGCTACTAACCGAGCCGCTCACACAACTCACTGAGCAAATTGAATACCTTGAATTAGAAGAGCTCGATGGCCAGCACGTTAAAGTCGTTACCGATGAAAATAACGAGCTAAAGGTAATGGAGCGCTCTTTTAACAATCTGATTTCTAAAGTTGTTGAGTATAAAAAAGAGTTAAAACAAACTCAGCATGACCTAATCGAAAGTAATCAAAAACTAGATCAACAAAATTTGCAGCTTGAACAAGATGTTGCGCGTAAAACATCAAACTTAAGCCAAGCAATGATCGATTTACAGCAACAAAAATATGAACTCGAGCGCCAAAAAGCGGTATTAACTGAAGAAGTTGACTTACGAAAGCAAACTGAGCAAGAACTGCTAAGTAAGCAAACTCAGCTACAGAACTCGCTCGATGAACTAAGCTTTGCGCAAGAGCAACTGGTTGGCTCAGAAAAAATGGCGGTATTAGGCGGTTTAGTAGCGGGTATCACTCATGAAATTAATACCCCTATTGGTATTGGCGTAACTGCTACTTCATTTTTGCAAGAGCGCTTAACTGAAATAGAAACCGCATTTAAGAATAAATCACTGTCTTCCTCTGCATTGGAAGGATTTATTAATGATGCAGCACAAAGCGCTCAACTACTCTCTCACAATTTAGAGCGTGCATCAGACTTGATCACTAGCTTTAAACAAATTGCAGTAGATCAAGCCAGTGAGGCTTTAAGAACCATTAACTTTAAGGATTACATCAATGAAGTTATACGTTCTTTACATCCACAGATTAAAAAAACATCCCATAGCATTCGCCTACATTGCCCGGATGATTTAATTATTAATTTACCAGCAGGGGTGATCAGCCAAATATTTACTAACTTAATTATGAATTCATTAGTGCATGGCTTTGAAAATATAAACAGCGGCCAAATTACCATAGATGTAAACACCGATGAAAACGACTTAGTTATTAATTACCAAGATAATGGTATCGGTTTGAAACCAGCTCAACTTAAGCGTTTATTTGACCCATTCTTTACCACAAAACGTGATGAAGGTGGCAGTGGCTTAGGTGCTCACATTATTTTTAACCTTGTAAAACAAACACTCAATGGCAAAATTGAAGTCAGTAGCGAACCTAACCAAGGATTACATTACCGAATTTCGTTCCCTAAAAACATGTCATCCCCCCTGCCACTTTTTAAACTCGACTAAGTAAAATCAGCCGTTTCTAGAAGCGGCTTTTATTGCTATGATTGCACAAATTTTTTAAATGGATCATTTCCCTATGTGGTTTAGTAACCTTATATGCTATCGCTTTAAACAAGACGTTTCGTACACTCAAGAAGACTTTGATAAGGCGTTAGAACAAGATCTATTTCGTCCCTGCACTGGCCAAGAGTTGGCAACATTTGGCTGGACAAAAGCATTTGGTAAGCATGGTGAAACGCTGTCTCACTTCTCACAAAAAAGTATTTTAGTGTGTGCCAAGCGTGAAGAGAAAGTGTTACCCGCGTCTGTAATAAATGAGCTTGTCGCTGAAAAAGTAGATCAGATTGAAGCCGAAGAAAATCGCCCTGTAAAGAAAAAAGAAAAAGATGAATTAAAAGAAAACATCTTACACACGCTACTGCCACAAGCATTTAAAAAGTCGAGCCTACAGTTTGCGTTCATAGACCAAGAAAATGGTTGGGTTGTAGTTAATAGTGCAAGCTTTAATAAAGCTGAAGAACTTTTGGCGTTATTACGTAAATCGTTAGGCACGTTACCGGTTGTTCCTGCGTTTGCTAACTATGATTTAGATGTATTTTTAACTGACTGGCTTACTAACTTTAGTACACCTGAGGGCTTTGCGATTGGCTCAGATGCTGAACTTGAAGAAGCGGATGACAGTGGTGCCCAAGTTAAGCTTAAAGGCCATGACTTATCGTGTGACGAAGTGAAATCGCACCTTGAAAGTGGTAAACGCGTGACTAAGCTTGCCCTTGATTGGCAAGAGCGCGTTAAGTTTATGCTACAAAACGATGGTTCAATTAAACGTTTAAGCTACAGTGAAACACTTAAAGAAGAAAATGCAGATATTCCAAAAGAAGATATGGCGGTTAAGCTAGACGCAGATTTCATTCTTGCATCTGAGGAAATAAAGCAGCTTCTTGAAGAGCTTACTCAAGGCTTAGGTGATGCCGACGATTTAGCGTAAAAGCTTTATTAAATAGCATCACATATAAAAAGCACGATACTAATCGTGCTTTTTATTATTCAAAATTTTAGCTGAACATTTCTTTTACGTCTTCAACCAAATGCAGATACTCTTCACTCTCTAACATCTCTAAAGAAGGAATAATGCCTTTATCAATGTAGGTTTGTAGCGCCGCAGATTTATCTGATACTTGTAAAGTGCCTTCAAGGATTGCGCCGATACGAATAAAATCGATATAGCTAACCTCAGTCGAGCGATAGTTAACATCGGCCCAATGTTGTGCAACTTCTACAAACACATCTGGGAATTCCCATGCTTTCATAATTGAGCCGCCAATTTTACCGCTTAAGCGTTGAATTGCATGCGCTAAAAAGCTCGGATTAGCAAATACTTCAGGGTGTCGCTCAGCCTCAGTCAAAATTGGTAATACCCCAATATTATAAACCAATGAAGCTAAAGTAATGGCATCACGGTTAAGCGAGGTATGGGTATTTCTTTTTAAGTAAAATTCCATCAGTGAAATAGAATGCGAAGCAACATGCAGCGTTTTATGCCACGCTTTGCCCATATAGCCCTTTATTAGCTCATTGTTGGATACAAACAGCTGCTCCATTGCCATTGCCGTGGCTATATTTTTTATTTGTCTGAGCCCTATACGTGTCACCGCTTGATGTAAATTAGACACTTTTACAGCACGCCCCATAATGGCACTATTTGCTACTTTGATCATACGTGCAGACAATGCAGGGTCATGCGCTATTGCATCTGACATTTGCATCAAATTTACATCTGGGTTGTCAGCGGCTTGACGAACCTTAATCGCCACTTCAGGTAATGTAGGTAACACCAGTGTGTCGTTGTTAATTCTATCAACCAAAATAGTGAGTAAGGCATTTTCTGTAGACATAAATTATCCCTTTGCTTTATGACCTACTTCGCTTTACGGCAGGTCTTATATTATTAATTATTTCAATGCTAATGTAGTACTAAACATATACCCAAAGTAAAGAAACGTGTAGATAATTATTCAATTATTTACACCTCCTCCCCTGATTTATGCGCTCTAACGTCTAATACTTGCTATTTACTAGTGTGTTTTGCTTTAATGCGAACATGCTAAGGCAGATTAACACGCTTTCAGTACCTTAACTTACAGTACACCAGCTATAAAATTGACTTTTAAATAGGCAAAATAATGAACTTAAATAAAATTAGCCAAGCGATATTGCTCTCTGGCGCTGTTTTTCTTAGTGCCTGCTCAGAGCAAGCACCTTCTTCAAGCAACACAGCACAAAACTCTACGCCAGCGGCTTCAACAGCGCCTTCAGGCCCAACACTTGTTAATATTGACCGTCAACGCTTAGACATTTACACCGACTTTAGTTTACAAAGTGATTTATCGCACTTATCTGACAATCAAAAAGCCATGGTTGCTAAGCTTATTGATGCTTCAAAAATTATGGATGATTTATTCTGGAAGCAAGCATTTGGTAAAAATAAACAAGACTTTTTAGCACAATTAGATGATGAAAAAGTACGTCAGTTTGCCGATATTAACTACGGCCCATGGGATCGCTTAAACGGCGATGAAGTATTCTTATCAGGCTATAAAGAAAAGCCGCTTGGTGCAGGCTTTTACCCAGCAGACATCACCAAAGAAGAGCTTAATAACGCTGATGTAAAAGATAAAACAGGCCTTTACTCACTGATTAAGCGTGATGAATTAGGTAATTTATACAGCACACCTTATTCAGAAGAGTATGCAGTAGAGCTTGCTCAAGCTGCTGAGTTACTTCGAGAGGCTAGCAAACTAGCCGACGACAAAGAATTCGCCAACTACCTAAACTTACGAGCTGACGCAATCCAAAATGATGATTTTCAAGCCTCTGACTTTGCTTGGATGGATATGAAAAATAACCCTATCGATGTGGTTATTGGCCCGATTGAAAACTACGAAGATCAATTATTTGGTTACCGCGCAGCTTATGAATCATATGTTCTTATTAAAGATTTAAAATGGAGCGAGCGCCTAGCGAAATTTGCAGCCTTTTTACCTGAGCTGCAAAAAGGCTTACCTGTCGATAGTAAGTACAAGCAAGAAGTACCGGGCTCAGATGCTGATCTAAATGCCTACGATGTTGTGTACTATGCAGGGCATTCAAATGCAGGCAGTAAAACCATTGCGATTAACTTACCCAATGATGAACAAGTACAACTAGAAAAAGGCACACGTCGTTTACAGCTTAAAAACGCAATGCGTGCGAAGTTTGATAAAATTTTAGTGCCTATCTCAGAGCAGTTAATTGTACCTGAGCAACGCAAACACATTACCTTTGATGCATTTTTTGCCAATACCATGTTCCATGAAGTGGCTCACGGTTTAGGGATTAAAAACACCCTAACGGGTAAAGGTACTGTTCGCCAATCACTTCAAGAGCACGCTAGCGCTTTAGAAGAAGGCAAAGCCGATATTCTTGGTTTATACATGGTTGAACAGTTACTTAAAAAAGGTGAAATCACCGAAGGTACATTAGAAGATTACTACACCACTTTTATGGCGGGTATTTTCCGCTCAGTGCGCTTTGGTGCTTCAAGTGCGCATGGTAAAGCAAATATGATCCGCTTTAACTTTTTTGCTCAAGAAGGTGCCTTCTCTAAAAATGAAGACGGACTTTACAGCATCAACATGGATAAAATGGGCGATGCTATGGCAAAGTTATCACGCCTTATTTTAACCCTGCAAGGTGATGGTGATTACGAAAAAGTAGATCAACTTATTGCCACTCATGGCGATATTAAAGCGGAGCTTGCTAAAGATTTAGAAAAGTTAAGCAAAGCGAACATCCCTGTAGATGTGACCTTCAAACAAGGCAAAGATGTGCTTGGCCTTAATTAATATGAGCTAAATTAGTTCACATAAAAAAAGCGTTACACTGTAACGCTTTTTTATTGTCTGATTATTTATCACTCATCACTTTACGAACAACCGGCTCTAGGCTTACCATTCCCCACTGCTTGCCTGTTTCAATTGCAGACTCAATATCAGCGCCTTGCTGATGGGCTGAAATAGCCATTAGCGCACCAACACGATTACTGCTCGCACAATGAACAACCACTGACTCACCTTTAAGTTCTTCTAAAAGGCTAGCTAATCGTTTTGCATTGTCGATGTTTACATCTTGTGCACCTGCAATCTCAATTGCGTGATAATTCATTCCTAAAGAGTTTACTAATGCCCCTTCATCCCAGTCTTGCTCATCTGCTGCACGTAAATTAATAACGTGCTTCACCTTAGCTTGTGATAGTTGCTTAAACTGCTCATCAGTCGGTTGCGCTGCTGAAAAAACCACGTTGTTATGCGCTGCAAAGTTTTTAATGTTGGCGTTATTTACCACATCTATAGCGACTGGCTGCTCACTCGCTATTACGGTTGAAACAGCAATAGCTGCCATAAATATACTGGCACAAAGTTGTTTTATTAATTTCATACTATCCCCTCAAAGTAACTCATTCTAATTTTAAAAATACGTTTTTAATTGCTCTATCTGCTCATTAGTATAAGGGATACTCGGAAACTTGCCCCATACAGGCGCAGGCCATGCAATATCTGTTTTGAAGCGCGCTATATGATGAATGTGTAATTGCGGCACCATATTACCAAGCGCGGCCACATTCAACTTATCCGGATTAAACACCTCAATTAATAAATGACTAAGCTTAGCCGACTCTTGTAAGTAAGTGATTTGTTGCTGCTCAGTTAAATCAATAATCTCTTTTAAGCCTGCAACCCTTGGGACTAATACAAACCATGGATATTGACTGTCATTCAATAACAATACTTTACACAATGGCCAATCAGCCAGCTCAATACAATCTTTTTGTAGCTCTGGGGCTAAGATAAAAGGGGTTTCACTCATGTTGATATCCTTAGTTATTTTACTGCACACTTTATAGCATTTAGTTGCAGTTGCACACGCTTGTGCTTTACCATCGGGGATAATTTTATGTAAGTAAAGGCAATCCTGTGTTAAAAAAACTAAAACACCTCTCACTGGCAATCCCCCTGATGGCAGGCGCATTAAGCGCCCAAGCAAAGCCGCTAACGCTTGAGCGTATATTTGATGATCCTAGCTTAGCGGGAAAGTCTCCAGTACAACTTAAATTTTCTCCCGACGGCAGCCGTGTCACCTACTTACAAGGTAAAACAGATGACTATAACCGCTACGATTTATGGGAATATAATTTAAAAGACAATACCAATCGATTACTTGTTGATTCAGCGCAGTTATTTTCAGGCCCAGAAAACCTATCAGATGAAGAAAAAGCACGCCGTGAACGCCAACGTATTTTTGGTAAAGGTATTCTTGAATATAAATGGTCAAAAGATGGTAAAGCACTGCTATTTCCTCTAAATGGCGACCTTTATTATTTCGACTTAAACACAAAAAATAGTAAAAAACTGACTAACACTGAAGCATTTGAAACCGATGCGCGCTTTTCTCCAAAAGGGAATTTTGTATCGTTTATTCGCGAGCAAAACCTCTATGCACTAGAACTGGCATCTGGCAAAGAAACTCAGTTAAGTAAAGATGGCGGTGGCGTTATTAAAAATGGCATGGCCGAATTTGTGGCGCAAGAAGAAATGAGTCGCATGACCGGTTATTGGTGGGCAAATGATGAATCTAAAATCGCCTTTACTCGCGTTGATGAAAGCCCTGTTCAGGAAGCGATTCGTAACGAAATTTATGCAGATGAAGTAAAGCTATTTAATCAGCGCTACCCATTTACTGGCACCAACAATGTTGAAATTCAACTTGGTGTTGTGAAACTTAATGACCAAGCTGTTGACTGGATTGATTTAGGTAAAGATAAAGACATTTATATCGCACGTGCTAAATGGCTAAACGACAGTAACACCCTGTCTTACCAGTGGCAAAATCGCTCTCAGCACAATTTAGAGTTACGCTTTTACAACAGTAAAACGAAACAACAAACCGTCGCATTAACTGAAAAAAGCGATACCTGGATCAACCTACATTTTGACCTTGAGTTCTTAAAAGACAAAAAGCATTTTGTGTGGGCTTCAGAGCGTGATGGCTTTAAGCACCTTTATTTGTATCGAAATAATGGCCAACTTATTCGTCAAATAACCGCTGGTGACTGGGTTGTTGATAGCTTAAAAGGGGTAGATGAAAAAAATGGTATGGTTTACTTTGCAGCGCGTAAAGATACTGCGCTAGAGAGCCATTTATACAGCGCGCCTTTATTTAAAAAAGGAGCAATTAAACGTATTACTGAAAAAGGCCAATATCACAATGTCGTACTGGCAAAAGATAATAAAACCTTTATTGATACCAGCTCATCGGTCAACAAACCAAATTCAGCAGCACTACGCAAAATTAATGGTGAATTTATTACGTGGCTTGAAGAAAACAAACTAGATGACTCACACCCACTCACTCCCTTTTTGACTGATTTAGCACAGCCTGAGTACGGCACCATTACCGCTGAAGACGGCCAAGTTATGCATTACCGTTTATTTAAACCAGCAAACATGGCTAAAGGTAAAAAGCATCCGGTTATTGTTAACGTGTACGGCGGCCCTCATGCTCAACGAGTCACTAATAGCTGGCGTAGTAAAAACTTATATTTTCAATATATGGCGCAACAAGGTTATGTTATTTTTCAACTAGATAACCGTGGCTCTTACAATCGTGGTAAAAAGTTTGAAGATGCAATATATAAAAAGTTAGGTGTTGTTGAAGTAGCTGATCAGATTAAAGGCGTTGAATTTTTACGTACCCTTGACTACGTAGACCCTGCACGCATTGGTATATACGGCCACAGCTATGGTGGTTATATGGCGCTAATGACCATGTTTAAAGCAGGCGACTACTTTAGTGCTGGTGTTTCAGGCGCACCAGTAACTGACTGGGCCTTGTACGACACTCACTACACCGAGCGCTATTTGGGTCACCCTGATACGAATGCGCAAGGTTATACCGACAGTGCTGTTTTCCCATATGCTGAAGGCTTAAAAGGCCCACTTATGATTTACCATGGCATGGCCGATGACAACGTGTTGTTTACCCATGCAACTAAATTGTTTAAACAGCTGCAAGATAACAATCAACAGTTTGAAATGATGACTTACCCAGGCTCAAAGCATAGCCTTCGCGGTAAACAAGTGCAGACTCACTTACATCAAACTATTACTAACTTCTTTAACCGTAACTTTAATACAAACTAACTAGAGTTAGGTTAATCATTCGACTAAAGGCTGATACAAGTATCAGCCTTTTTTTATGCTAATAAGATATATTAAAACGTCAACACACAATAATTAAATCCATCTTAAGCACGGGTAACTAAAAGTCTAAGCTTCAGCGTCCAACTGTTATTGTATTTAAACTAACCGCTAAAACGAAATATAAGAAATACAATATTATGAAAATAAAGCTCTCTTAGCCTATATTTTAACTATGCTTATTGAAGAAAAATAATGCTCTGATACAGGAACATATTTATGCCAAACCTCCGTCGTTTTACTATATTTCAACGTCTAGCCATTTTAGTAGGGATTGTAATATTGGGTTTAATTGTATTGAGTATTTCGAGTTTGAGTAATCAATACCAAGCGCTCAAAAAAGAGCAATACCTTAAAACTAAAAATGTGGTAGAAACTGCATATAGCACTATTAAGCACTATGCAGCCCTTGAACAAAACCAAACACTCACTCGCCAACAGGCACAATCTCAAGCAATCGCTTCAATCCGCTCATTGCGCTACGATGATACGAACTATTTTTGGATAAACGATTATCAGCCTGCCATGGTAATGCACCCAATTAAACCAGCTCTTGAGGGAAAAGATTTAACTAATAACAAAGACCCTGATGGCACCCCGCTATTTGTTGAGATGGTTAGCGTTGTTAAAAAATCCGGCGAAGGTTATGTGCCTTATAAATGGCCAAAACCAGGTAACGACAACCCCGTAGACAAAATTGCGTTTGTGAAAGGTTTTGATCAATGGCAATGGATAATCGGCTCAGGCGTGTACCTTGATACTATAGACAGTGCCTTTTCGCAGCAGCGCACTATTATCATTATTAATGTAGTTATTATGATTATTGTGGTGGTGTTATTTAGTTACTTTATTGGTCGTAGTATTTTAACCCCTACCCGTTTAGCCGCCCAGATGATGAAAGACATCTCTCAAGGTGAGGGAGATTTAACCCGTACTCTGAACGAAAATGGTAATGATGAAATATCTCAACTTTCGCAATCATTTAACTTATTTGTCTCTAAAATTAGAGAGTCTTTAGTACTGGTAGCCAAAAGTGCAAACGATGTAAACGACCATGCTCATACCGTCGATGACTCGAGTAAAACCAGCCAATCATTTATCGAGTTACAAAACGACAGCTCAACTCAAGTGGCTGCAGCTATGGAGCAAATGACCCATCAAATTCATGATGTTAGCCGTAATGCCGAAGCCGCCGAACAAGCCGCAAATGAAGCGGCAAGTAATGCATCAAGTGGTAAAAGCGTGGTGTCGAAAACAATTACAGCTATTGAAGCCCTTTCTACTAACATAGAAACCGTAAGTAAAGTTACCGCTGATCTTGCTCAAGAAAGTAATAACATAGGCTCGGTACTTGATGTAATAAGAAGTATTGCAGAGCAAACTAACCTGTTGGCACTCAATGCAGCCATTGAAGCAGCGCGAGCAGGTGAGCATGGTAGAGGCTTTGCCGTTGTAGCCGATGAAGTGAGAACGCTGGCCAGCCGAACAGGTAAAAGTACCGATGAAATTCAAGCCATGATAGCTAAACTGCAAGAAGGCGCTAAAGCTGCGGTTGAAGCGGTAAAATCTAGCCAAGAAATTTCTATCTCAACCGTTGAGCAAGCTTCTGCTGCCAATACCTCGCTTGATGAAATAGACAGATTGGTATCGGTGATCACCGATATGAACGGCCAAATTGCAAGAGCAACAGAGCAGCAAACATCGGCCGCAGATGAGGTGAATTTGAGAATTAACGACCTCTCGCAATCAACTGAGCAATCACTGGGTAACACCAATGATTTAACCCGTGCTAGCGACAAACTGAAACAAAGTAGTGTTGAGTTATCAAGCGTGGTATCGCGCTTTAAGCTTAGTTAACTCAATTAAAAAGCCCTGATTTTCAGGGCTTTTTAGACATATTTATATAGAGAATTATAAACAGTAGTGGGCAAATAAACTGCTTACTGATGCTGCCGTTGGTTTGCCATGTTGCCAGTCACCGCCTTCAACGCCACTACCGGCAATATCCATATGCACATAAGGAAGTGGTAAAGTAGACTCATTACCATGCTTATCTAACCCGCCTACAACAGCTAAAAATGCCATAGGAAATTGGTGTCCGCGTGCTGTAACAGCAGAAGCTGCATTATTACTAGAGAGTACGTCATCGGCTAAAGTACGTGGCTTTATAAAGTCATAATCTTCACGACGTGAACGGGATACTTCTGCACCGTCAGCCCATAAATCACCACAATCAGCTAATTGACGTGAAATATTAGCACTACGTGCTGGCCCATTTTCTACATAAGCACCATATGGCCCCATCGCGCGTGCAGCATGCCCTGTTAAAGTAGCCACAGTAAACAGCGTTGGGTTTATTTCGTTTTTAGCCAAATCTTTCATTTCGCTAAGTAAATCCCCCATCGCTAGACGCCCTTCGGCATCAGTGTTACCAATGCGCACTCGTACACCTTCACGGCTGGTAATGATTTCATCAGGAACAAAACAATCTGAACCAATTGAGTTACGTACCACCGCTAAAAAGGCAATCACTTTGACGCCTTTAGGCTGGTAATCAGCAACTGCTTTCATAAATCCAGCAACAGAAGCCGCACCGCCTTTATCACGGCTCATGCCCGCCATATAGCCGCCCACTTTCAAATCTGCACCACCAGTGTCATAGACTAAGCCTTTACCAACAAACATCAGTGTGCGCGTTACTTCGCCCTCTGGTACATATTCAAGTTTAACTACACGAGGGTGATGACGCTCTACCGCATAAGACGCACGAGCAACAGTGCTTAGCATCGGATAGTGCTTATCAATAGCAGCTAAATCGTCAATTACATCAACGCTCACTGCGCTATTGTTAAATAGCTCACTACAGTAATCAGCAAAGCGTGGTGGTGCCATACGCTCAGGCTCAGTACCACATAAATCACGTGCAGCATATTGACCAGCGGCTAACGCATTGACTGCTTTAATCGTTTGTTCATTGGCATCAATTAAACCGATTTGAGTAATGGGTTCAATACCTTGACCATGAAATTCACGCGCTTCCAAAGGCTGCCATAATGCTTGGCATGCGCCTAAATAGGCCACTTCTAGAGCATGTTGATAACGACTATCGATATTTAAAGCGGGTAAGTAAATCGCGGGGCTTACACTGCCTGACGCTTTTGCTTCATTGATGGCTAATTTAGCCGCATCAAAATAACGACGTACATCGTCATAGTCTCTATTTAAAGGGCCAGTTGGTGCTAATACCACACGTTTACCGGCAATAACTAATAAGGTAACTTGATTGCCTATACGTGAGTCTACTTGGGCTTGATTTAAAATTGCATCACGCAGAGGCGTATTTGGTAAATGAGAAAAGTCATCACTGATAATAATAAGTGCATCGTATGATGTACAATCTAGGCTTGCACTTACTGGCTGAGCCAGCACTGCTTTTGGATATGCCATAAAAAAAAGATCCTGTTAGAAAACGTAGTCCCTATTATTATTTATTTAGCAATTTATAACCAGTGAACTGCGATATTCTGCATATTTACTGGCAACTTGGTGTTACAAGTTTTACACATCAAGAATACTGAGCTGTAAATTATGCTCTGGTTGATTTTTAATACCAACGCCAATTCCTAATAAGCGCACGGGTTGCTGTAATCCACGTTGATAAGCTTTGGCGAGTAACTCTTTAAAAATAGCGGTGTTTAATTGATGATTCGCTTGATCTGCTGAGGTCACAACAAAATTAGCAAATTTAACTTTAACACTTAACTTATTAATTTTATTTTGCAACTGCTGCTTATTTAGCCTAACAGTGAGCTCATCTAACAGTTGCGGTAATTGTTCAAGGCACTCATCAAGGCTGTTTTTGTTGTATTCATAAGTATGCTCCACGCTCAATGACTTACGAACCCGCTCAGTTGAAACCCGCCCTATATGATCCCCCATACATTTTTGATATAACGATACACCAAAATTCCCCACATGTTGCTGCATCCAATTAGCGCCTTTTTCTCGGACATCTTGGCCCGTGTATAATCCTTTTAAATTAAGCTTCTCCAAGGTTACTTTACCCACGCCTGGAATTTTACCTAGTGGTAATTGGGCTAAAAACAAGTCAACCTGTTCAGGCAATACCACAAATTGGCCATTGGGCTTATTTTCATCACTAGCAATTTTGGCTATAAATTTAATTGGCGCAATCCCCGCAGAGGCGGTCAGCCCTGTGGTATTAAAAATATCGGTGCGGATCTGCTCAGCAATTAACGTTGCACTGCCTTTAAATGCAGTACTGTCGGTCACATCTAGGTATGCTTCATCAAGTGAAAGAGGTTCAACAAGGTCAGTATAGCGGTTAAATATAGCGCGGATTTGAGTTGATACTTGTTTATAAACCGCCATTCTTCCGGGCACAATAACTAAATCGGGGCAAAGCTGTTTGGCATGATAGTTAGACATAGCAGAACGCACACCATATTCTCTGGCAATATAATTAGCGGTAGAGAGCACTCCACGGCGGCTATTACCGCCAATTGCCAGCGGTACGCTTGCAAGCTTAGGGTTGTCGCGCATTTCAACGGCTGCATAGAAGCAGTCCATGTCTATATGAATAAACTTTTTCATCACACAATAACAACTGTTTATTTATACAGCCATTATTGTGGAATCGCTATTAATTAGCAAGCATGTTGTTACCTAAAAAGAGCGCCTATTTTTTTTGGGCTTATTAAAACAATACATCCAAAATAGTACTTCTAAACAGAAGCCTAATAAAATCAAAATAATTGCTCCTGCCTTATTACCCATAGCGTAACAAGTGAACGAAGCTATAAAAACAGTGCATGCCAATAACCAATTAATTATATTCTGCATAGTTCTCTCCTTGTGTGTTAATAGTTACTATAGTCATGAATTCAAAGAGGTACAATTTTAACTCTCGAATTTTTTGCCCGCTATAATTCCCTTGAGCTCATCCGACCATGTTGCTAATCTAAATACTTTAAAACTAAGAGCTATAAATACATGGAAACGTTTAAACAACAACATCCTATTCATACCGATATTACTGTAGCGTGGGGCGATATGGATGCCCTACAGCATGTTAATAACTGTGTTTACCTTCGTTATTTTGAAATAGCCAGAATCGATTTTTTAAATAAATTAAATTTATTTGATACTATCAATGCTAAAGCCACAGGCCCTGTGATCAGTGAAAATAATATTCGTTACAAACGCCCTGTGACGTTTCCTGACACATTAAGCGTAGGTATTACTATTAGTGATATAAAATCTGACCGGTTTGTAATGAATTACAGTGTATTTAGTCATGCGCAAAATGCAATAACCACCACCGGCATGTCGAAAGTGGTGATGTTTGACTTTAAAACAGGGCAAAAAGCGACGATCACAGAACCTTTGTTATCGGCTTTAAAAGCAAACTCAGAAAACAAATAATTAGGATTAGTAATGCAATATAGTCAATTAGGCAGTAGTGATGTTAGTGTTTCGAGAGTCTGTTTAGGTAGTATGACTTGGGGAGTACAAAATACCCAGCGCGATGCAGATGAGCAAATAGCCTATGCCCTTGAACGTGGTGTTAACTTTATTGATACGGCAGAAATGTACGCGGTACCGCCCACGCCCGACACCTATGGTAAAACAGAGGAAATTATAGGGGATTGGGTCGCACGTAATCCACAAAAACGCAAAGACATTGTTATTGCAACTAAAATTGCCGGTAATGGACTTTCATGGATCCGTGATGGCGGTGATATTACTCGCCAAGCTGTTATTGACGCCGTTGATCAGTCTCTAAAGCGCTTACAAACCGACTATATTGACTTATACCAATTACATTGGCCAAACCGCCGCACCCCACATTTTGCAAGGCAATGGCCAGGCATGCTTAAATTTACTGATGTCGATGCAAAACAACACACCGCAGATATGCTGGATATTTTAGAGGGTTTAGATGCGTGTGTTAAAGCAGGTAAAATTAAGCATTGTGGGCTTTCTGATGATACACCATGGGGAATTAGCCAATTTTTAAATTTAGCTAAAGAGCACAACTTGCCAAAAATGGTGTCTATTCAAAATGAGTTTAGTTTAGCGCATGCGAAAGATTGGCCTTATTTAATAGAGCAATGTGTGCATGAAGATATTGCTTACTTACCTTGGTCGCCTCTGGCGGCTGGGCTATTAACTGGTAAGTACCTCAATGGAGCGCGCCCTGAAGGCTCTCGTTGGACATTTATGCAGCGCAACGGTATTTTTCGAGATACACCACAATCACAACAAGCCACTAAGGAGTATGTTGAACTTGCCTATGAGCACAACATAACACCGGCACAATTAGCACTAGCATGGTGTAATCAAGTTGATGGCGTTACCTCATCAATTATTGGTGCAACTTCTATGGCGCAGTTAAAAGAAGACATTGATGCGTTTGAGCTGACCCTTAACGATGATGTGTTATCAGCGATTGATACCATATTCAGAAATAACCCAATGCCATACTAGGGTCTGTTGACCTTTGCAGATTAAAACTTGTTCTACATAGGGCGATTTAATCACGGCGCGAGGTTTGTAACCTCGCAGGTAATCAAAAACAGCAAAGAATAATACCAATTCGCTTAATTAAGTGGTCTATTTTGAGGCTGGAAAAACGTGTTGATAGCTAGGCAAAAAATTGCTATTTAGTTGTTCTAAATGAGAATTTTTAACGCAGGTAGTGACACGTTTAGCCCCGTAAAATGATTAAGTATTATTGCTTATTGGTATAACTAGGCTTCAATGAAATTGATTCTTTGCTGTTCTTTATGTTTATTTTTTGGACATTCAGGTATAATAACAAACAGCCATTTAATAAAGAATTATCAGCCTTTTTTATGCATACAGCTCGTTATTTCTGCCTGCTTTTTTTAATATTCTCGAATAACAGTATTAGCCAATCTAAAAATCAGCTCACTGAAATTTTGTGGCTACAGAGCAACACTCCGCCTTTTCACTTAAACTCAGAAAGTGCTCAAACGGGTTTGTGTGACAATTTAACTGAGCAACTCATTAGCAGTATTAAGGATGTAAAACATACTCGGTTAGTTGTGCCACAAAAACGAATTAATAAATATATCAGAGAAGGCAAAAATGTCTGCTTCCCATGCGTAATTCACAAAAAAAACGCCAACCAAGTCTATACTTACTCACGCCCTACCTCCATCTACCCAGAGTTTAGTATTATTACCACTAACCAAAAAGCACGAACACTTACCAAAACACATGGTAATCCTATAAATTTAATTAGCTTGCTTAGCGATGAAAACTTTACCTATGGACAAGCCGCAGCGCGACGGTTTTCGCCACACATAAATATGATTATTGAAAACGCTTTGAGCCACCATAACGTCTCTTTAAGCTTAAGTAGTGACAATGAAAGTGGCGTTGTGATCGATAGATTAAGACATGGTTTTTTAGATTACTCGCTCGACTACCCTTTTATGGCTAGTTACTTTAACCAGCAACAACACCCCATAAAAATCGTTAGCATACCTATAGCTCAAAATACGAATTCGTTAATTAAAGGCGCTATAGGCTGTTCGACTAATGCGCCCAATAATTTTGCTAATCAGGCAATTAAGAAGATTAATGCCGCATTAGAAAGTACCATACTAGAATCAGCTGAGCATCAGCTAAGCCAGCGGTATTGGTTAAGTGAACATATTGATAATTTTGATAAACAATACTATCAATACATAATTAACGTTGACTCACAGACCAATGATGCTCCAATAAGCACCGCTGACCAGAGTCAGAATAAAGAGCAACTTTAAACTCTCGACCCGCGCTCACCATTCCTACGCCAGCAGGGGTGCCGGTCATAATAATATCGCCTTCTTCTAAACCCATAAACTCACTTACTTCAGCCAGTATTTGCGCAGGTTGGTGCAACATTAGCTGGGTATCACCATGCTGAACTGCTTTACCATCAATATGCAATTCAAATATAAATGATGACATTTCTGGCGTTAACTCAATAAAATCACTAAATAATACTGAGCCATCAAATGCTTTAGCTCGCTCCCACGGCAAGCCCTTTTCTTTTAAACTGCTTTGCAAAGCTCGCTTAGTCAAATCGAGCCCAATCCCTACTCCTGCAAGCTGCTTATTTTTAATCACAAAACATAATTCAGTTTCATAATGTAACGTATCCCCGTTATGAGTAGTAAGTAAGGTATCGGTGATCGCGCTATTAGGCTTATTAAAAATCACCATTTGCTCAGGGTGTTCATTGTTTAGCTCAGCAATATGTGCACTGTAATTGCGCCCCACACAAACTATTTTTGAAGGTTGTAAACGCTGAGAAGCGAGCTTTATTTGATTCATTCTCTCACCTGTTAATTACATAACGCATTTAATATTTTGGCATACTCTCAAATTATTAACGTAAAAGCGAATGCAGTTTTATCATATTTTTGTGACAACTACTGAGCTGAATATAATCAATCACATAGAATGGAATAAAAGTAAGGAGGGACTAATTTGGCAGGTTTTTGTACTACATGTTTAAAATTATAAGCAGGTACTCTCTGTACCTGCTTATAATAGATTATTGACTACTTACAAGTAATACTACCTTGCTCGGCAGCATTTGTTGTAATAGCTAGTTTAGCTATAGATACATGCCAATCACCTTGCGTGCTTAACTGCCAAGGCGAAAATACTTGTGCCAAGTCAACACCCTGCTCTGCAAAACAACTTAAGTTGATGTTTAATGTTTGCCATTGACCTGATTGCTCAAGGTTATCGGTAATATCAAACTTACCCTGGCAGTTTTCACCACAACCCATAGCAACCCACAGCGGGCTTGATGCCGCTTTGTCTACTTTAATTTGCATTTGCAGCTGGCCATTACTCTCAACGTATGAGCGTAAGTCAGATGGGAATGCCGCGGCTAAATTAACCCCAGCCAGCGCTTGACCATTAAAACGGATAGCTCGCGCATCTTCTTGCACATCTTTGTCAAATGTTTGAATGCTCACAGCGCCTAATGACTCACGGCTACTTGCCACCGTTTTTTGTTGCTCGCCACTTTTTAATACCAACGACCATGGTGCTTTTATAGCACGTTCAAACAACACTAAGTCGTCCAATTGTTCAGTCTGTTGAGTTTGCTCTACCAAGTCATCTTTAAGTACATTGCTATCACCGTAGGTTAAGCCAAAACCATAAGGGAGTAATGGGCTGTAACCTTCATCGTTGCGGTTTTCATTGTCGATTGGGTTATTCGGCCATGAAAACGATAACTTTCCCTTAAAGTCGTGGTTAATTGAACCGTCTGCATTTTTAAACAATACATCACTAATTGCATCACCTTCACTGCCTGGAAGCCAAATAGCAACAAACGCATCACTGGCATTCAGCTCAGCATTAACCCACATTGGGCGACCGCTTATAAATAATGATACAACTGGAATTCCCGCATTTTTAAACTTTCGCAGTAAGGCTAAATCACTTTTATTACCGCGCTGGTACTCAAGGTTATCAACATCCCCATTGCCCTCTGCATAAGGTTGCTCGCCAAATACAACAATGGCTACATCTGGGCGCGTTTTATACTCTCCATCAACACTCAGTGCAACACTACCACCAGCTTGCTCGAGCGTGTTTTTAATACCTGCATAAATTGAAGTGCCGCCTGGGAAGTCATTGTTGGTATTGCCTGTACCTTGCCACGTAACACTCCAGCCACCTGACTGCATGCCGATATTATCAGCACCTATTCCTGCTACTAATACGTTTGCCTTGGGCGATAATGGTAATAACTGCTGCTTATTTTTAAGTAACACTAAAGATTCACGTACTGCTTGTTTGGCCACAGCACGGTGATCGTGACTACCAATAATTTCAGTTTTACCAGAAAGAGGACGCTTCGCAGGGCTTGGTTTATCGAATAAACCCGCGCGCATTTTAACGCGTAGGATACGCGTTACCGCGTCGTTAATTCTGCTTAGTGGGATCTCACCGCTGTTAACTTGGCTAATTAAATTGCCAAACAATGGTTTCCACTCATCTGGTGCCATGTATACATCTAAACCTGCGTTTGCAGCTTGAGCACAGTTGCTATTTGAGCAGCCTTTAACTTGTCCATGACCATTCCAATCGCCAACAACAAAGCCATCAAAGCCCATTTTTTCTTTTAATACATCGGTTAATAAGTATTTGTTACCGTGTATTTTATCGCCATGCCAACTGTTAAACGAAGCCATAACCGTTTGCGCACCGGCACTCAAACCACCTACATAGCCTTGGGCATGAAGTGCAAATAACTCTTCTTCAGAAGCGATGTTATTACCTTGATCGTCGCCGTTTACAGTACCACCATCACCTAAAAAGTGCTTAACGGTACTCACTACTCGCGTGTCTGACAAAAAGTCGCCATCTACAGCGCCTTGTAACCCTTTAACAATAGAGGCAGAATACGCTTTCACAATTTCAGGGTCCTCAGAGTACCCTTCGTAAGTGCGACCCCAACGGTCATCACGCACCACAGCAACAGTAGGGGCAAATACCCAATCAATACCAGTAACCATCACTTCTCGCGCGGTAGCAGCGGCTATTTTTTCAATAAGTGCAGGATTATTTGCAGCACCTAAACCAATATTATGCGGAAATAAAGTCGCGCCAATAACATTGTTGTGTCCATGTACCGCATCGGTGCCCCACATTGTAGGAATGGTACTGCCATCTAGAGAGTCATCAATAGATGCTTGGTACATTTTTTCTGCCAAATCAACCCAATCTTCAGGCGTAGCATGCTTATTATTGTTTGGAAACGAACCGCCGCCATTTAAGTAAGAGCCAAAGCCATACTTACGCATATCTTCAACCGTGATGTTACGAATTTCAGGTTGAATCATTTGCGCTATTTTCTGCTCTAGCGTCATAGTACTGAGCATATCAGCGATTTTTTGCTCCATTTGAGCATCGCTTTTAATCCCCGTTGTAATTGTTGGCCAAATTTCTTTTTGGTTTGTTGTATCACTGACACTATCAGAGGGTTGCGAGCAACCGCTGCTGGTTATTGCTGCTAGCATCAGCGCAGTAATTGAAAAAGTGCGTTTAATAATCATAGCATTCACCTAAAACTCAAAGAGGAGTTGACGTTGTTTTTTTTGCACCAAACAGCGCGAAATAAGTAATATATAAATAGCAACCAATGGGCAAAATAAGAGCTAATTGCACACCGATGTTATCAGCTAGCATACCTTGTAATAACGGAATAATGGCACCGCCAACAATCGCTAAACATAAAATACCCGAACCCTGCGAGGTGTATTTACCAAGCCCCTGCAGTGCTAAACTAAAAATAGTAGGAAACATAATAGAGTTACATAATCCAACTAATAAAATAGCCCACATAGCCAGTGACCCTTGACCCGTCATAGCAATTAACACAAGTAAGCCTGCTAAAATACCGTGACAAGCTAATACTTTGGCTGCATTTAATTTTTGCATAATCGCGGCGCCAGCAAAGCGCCCTATCATTGCACCTGCAAAATAATAACTGATGTAATGTGCTGCTTGCTGCTCTGGTAAGCCTGCAATATGATCTAAGGTTAAAAAGCCGACTAAAAAACTGCCTATGGCCACTTCAGCCCCTACATAAACAAAAATACCAATCGCGCCTAAAATAAGGTGACGATATTTCCATACGCTGCCTAAATCAACAAACTCAGTGTCACCTTGGTTTTCAGCTTCACTGTCAATCGCTTTACCTAGTTTAGGTAACTTTAAAAAAGCAAAAATAATCGCTAATGCTAATAGGCTTGCACTGAGCATTAAATAAGGAAATTTAACTTGTTCGGCTGTTGCTTGGCTAATTTCAGACAAAATCAACCAACTACCAAATAAAGGCGCAACCGTTGTGCCTAAAGAGTTAAAGGCTTGGGTCATGGTTAAGCGCGAAGAGGCTGTTTTTGCAGGCCCTAGTACACTTACATATGGGTTAGCAGAAACTTGTAAAATGGTGATCCCTGAAGCAAGAACAAACAAAGCTAATAAAAATAGCTCGTATACATGGGCTTCTGCAGCAGGGTAAAATAATGCACAACCAATTGCTGCGACAACTAAACCGACAACAATACCAAATTGATAACCTATTTTACTGACCAGTTTCCCCGCAGGGATTGACATAACAAAGTAGGCACCAAAAAAACAAAATTGCACCAACATTGCTTGGGTGTAGTTAAGGGAGAACATCCCCTTTAAATACGGAATTAAAATATCGTTCAAGCAAGTAAGAAAACCCCACATAAAAAACAAGGTCGTAAGCGATGTTAACGCAAAGGTGTGTGTGGACCCTGGTTTTTGGCTGTTTTCCGTTGCCGATAGTGGCTGTGTGATATGTGCCATAGTATAATCTCTAATTATTTATAACTATCAGATTGTTACCTCTATTTTATTGCGTTTAGTAAAACTTAAAATGCAGATAATAGTTGCAACACCAAATGTAAGCGCTTACATTTATAACATACAAATAAAAATTATCAATTTATTTACAAAATTATTGTAAGCGCTTACACGCAATGTTGGGCAATTATTTTTGCTTAGCTAATTACTTTAAGTTTATTATTACTGCAAATGTAAGGACGTATCTCATTGTGTTTAAAACCATTTCGTTGCCAGGCACGTCAGCCCTTTTAAAATCACCCTTTATTTTTGGGGTTGCCACGGCCTCCTTTCAAATAGAGGGAAGTTACGATACGCGTCTTCCTTGTATTTGGGATACTTTTTGTAACCAGCCAAATACCATTGCTGATAATAGTAACGGCAACCAAGCGTGTGAACACATAGAATATTGGCAACAAGATGTAAAAATGATTGCTGATTTAGCTGTAGACGCTTATCGACTTTCAATTTCTTGGCCGCGCGTTTTACACCAAGATGGCAGCTTGAATATTCAAGGTATGGCGTTTTACAAATCGCTACTGCAAGCTCTAAAAGCGCGCAATATTAAAACCTATGTCACTTTATATCATTGGGACTTGCCACAACATTTAGAAGACAGTGGTGGCTGGCTCAACCGCGATACAGCTTACCAATTTGCTCATTACACTCATATAGTCACTCAGCAACTAGAGGGCTTAGTTGATTCTTATGCGACCTTAAACGAACCTTTTTGTAGTGCCTACTTAGGCTATGAGATTGGAGTACACGCACCAGGCATAAAAAGTCAAAAAGCAGGACGCCAAGCGGCGCACCATCTGCTGCTTGCCCATGGACTCGCGATGCAAGTGATACGCAAAAATTGCCCTACGATAGAAGCCGGTATAGTGCTTAATTTTAGCCCTGCCTACCCACTCACCATAAATGATAAACGCGCTGCTGAGCTTGCCGATGATTACCATAACCAGTGGTATATTAAGGCTATATTAGAGGGCTGCTACCCTAAGATAATTAATCAGCTTACCAGTGATGTAAAACCCCATATTGGCGACGAAGATATGGCAATTATTAGTCAAAAAATCGATTTTTTAGGGGTTAATTACTATACTCGTATTCATTACAAAAATACGCCAGATCATTGGTTTAGCGAAGTTCCTCTAAAGAATGTTGCCACCACCGATATGGGCTGGGAAGTTTACCCACAGGGATTGTGTGAATTACTACTTTCATTAAATGATCGTTACACTTTACCTAAAGTATATATAACAGAGAACGGCGCAGCGATGGCCGATGTATTAATAGACGGTAAAATAGATGACATACAACGTATCGATTACTACCATAGCCACATTAATGCCGTTCATAATGCAGTTGAGCAAGGCGTGAATGTGCAAGGCTACTTTGCATGGAGCTTAATGGATAATTTTGAATGGGCCTATGGTTATGAAAAGCGCTTTGGGCTAGTCTATGTTGATTACCAAACTCAACAACGTACATTAAAACAAAGCGCAATTGCGTATCGTGATTTTCTTAAACAGCGCCAAAAATAATAACGAGTGGCTTTTATGCTGAGTAAAAAAGAAAAAATAGCTTATGGCCTAGGTGACACGGCCAGTAATATTATTTTTCAAACCGTGATGCTGTTTTTAACTTTTTTCTACACTGATATATTTGGTATTTCGCCTGCGGTTGTTGGTACCCTTTTTTTGGTAGTCAGAGTTATAGATGCAGTAACAGATCCAATAATGGGCGCTCTCACTGATGCCACTCATACTAAATACGGCAGCTACCGACCCTACCTACTTTGGCTTGCTATTCCTTTTGCTGTTATCAGCGTGATCACCTTTACTACTCCTGCGCTTGATGACGGCAGCAAAATTATTTACGCGTTCGTTACCTACACCCTACTAATGTTGGTTTATACCGCAATTAATATTCCTTATTCGGCACTTGGCGGTGTATTAAGTCGAAATCCTAACGAACGCGTTTCCATTCAGTCATACCGGTTTGTATTTGGCATGCTGGGAGGTTTATTGGTTACTAGCTGCACCTTGCCTTTAGTGAAATGGTTTGGCGATGGTAATAACGAATTGGGCTATCAACTCACCATGCTGGTTATGAGCTGCCTAGGCGTGGTGTTATTTCTAATTTGTTTTCGTTACACCAAAGAGCGGGTGATCAATCCGCCGCATAAATTATCTTTAAAAACACAACTCCACGTTTTATGGCAAAATCAGCCGTTTAAAATCTTATGTATGGCTGCACTGGTATTATTGACAAGTATGGTGCTGCGCACGACATTAGCTATTTACTATGTAAAGTATGTGCTTGGCAAAGAAGATTTAATCACCGAATTTGTAACCTTAGGTATGATTGGTAATATTTTAGGCTGCGCTTGCGCACAACCTTTAAGTAAACGCTTTGATAAAAAAGCGGCTTATGTTTATCTGCAATATATTTCCGCCATATTGAGCTGCCTTGCTTTTTTTGTCCCTAATGAACACGTTTTACTGGCTTTTTTAGTGTATTTTTTATGGTGTTTTTTCACTCAAATGGCAACGCCTTTATTATGGGCAAAAATGGCTGATGCTATTGATTACGGAGTCTGGCAGAATGGCCGTCGACTCACCGGTTTAGTTTACGCAAGCATCGTATTTTTTATTAAATTGGGGCTTGCATTAGGCGGAGCGATTGCCGGTTGGTTACTTGCTTATTATCAATATCAAGCCAATGTCGAATTAAGCGAGGCAACTAAAAACGGTATTTTAACCTCATTCACACTCTACCCTGCGATTGGCAGTGTACTTGTGGCTTTAATAATGAGTAAATACAGCCTAGATAATAAAACCATTAAAAAAATCACTGCCGATTTAACACAAAAAAGCAATTTGTAGCAAGGAATAGTATGGCCACCATTTATGAAGTGTCAAAGCTTGCAGGGGTGTCACTTGCCACTGTTTCAAGAGTAATGAACAACAATGCAAACGTAAGTGATGCAACCAGAAAAAAGGTTACCTTAGCCATGGAAGAGCTAGGCTACCGTCCTAATTCTATTGCGCAATCACTGGCTTCTAATTGTTCTAATAGCGCGGGCTTGTTAGTTTCAGAGCTTAAAGGTCCATTTTATGGGCCGATGATGAGCGGTATAGAGAACACCTTAAGAAACCAAGGTAAACACGTTATTATTACTGCAGGACACAGTGACGCAGAGCGAGAGCAACAAGGCATCGAATTTTTAATTAGCCGCAATTGCGACGCACTTATTTTACATGTTGAAGCTATTAGTGATGAATACTTAATAAAGTTAAGTAAAGGCAAAACTCCGTTTGTTTTGCTTAACCGCTACATTGAAGAGCTCGCCGATCGCTGTATTATTCTTGATAATACTAAAGGCGGCTATTTAGCCACTAAATACATTCTTGAGTCGGGCCATAAAGAGATTGCCTATATTAGCGGTCCACTGTGGAAAAAAGATGCTCAAGAGCGCTTAAACGGACATAAACAAGCACTTGCTGAATACGCCATTGAATTTGATAAAAGTAATTTATTTGAAGGTGACTTTGTCGAAGAAAGTGGCTACGAAGGCTTCGCTACACTTTATAAAAATAACCCCGCATTTACCGCCTTAGTATGTGCCAATGACGAAATGGCAACCGGTGCCATGGTGAGTGCCAGAGAGCATGGTATACAACTGCCTTCGCAGCTTTCTATTATCGGCTACGATAACGTGTTTTTTACCCGTCACGTTTATCCTCCGTTGAGCACTATAAACTATCCTATCGATGAGATGGGTAAAGTGGCAGCGCAGTGGGTACTGAGCCATGTTTATCAAAAAAGCGTACACCCCATTCAAACGTTATTTGAGCCCGAGTTAATTATACGCCAATCTGTGGTTAAACCTTTAACATCAAGCTAATAGGGGTGTTAAACAAGCTGGTTGAGTAATGCTAAATTTATTGGTTTTAGCAATACCTGCTCTATTTCTAGTTGCCTGATATGCACAGCGTCGGGCTCCATACCACTAATAATGACGCGCTCAATGTCAGGGTAATGCTGTTTAATAAACCCTGCTAGCTCTAAACCAGTTCCATCTGGCAAATGCATATCGAGCAATACTTTATCGTAATTACTGTTATGTTCAAGCATTGCTTTACAGTCTTTAACACTTGTTGCTATATCGGTATCTACATCCAAGCTTTCTAATAATAACTGGGTAATTTGCGCGGCATCGGCATCGTCTTCTACTAATAGAAAGCACTTTTTGTCGTTACTCGGTTTGGGTATTGGCTGAACCGGCGAAACCGGTTGTTCTTTTTGTCCAAGCCTTAATTCTAAACATTGATAGAGCAAGTGGGAATCCACAGGTTTGGCAATCATATCGTCAAACCCTAACGCATTGAGTTCGTTATGAATGCCTTTCATAGTTGCTGCGGTTAAGGCTATGATTGCGCCTTTAAATCCTAGCTTTCTAAGCTCAATAGCAGCTTCTTTTCCGCCCATTACCGGCATATGGATATCTAAAAAAATAATATCGTAGGTAGTGTGCCCGTCTGCTAGTCGTTTTTTTACTTTGTCGAGTGCTTGCTTACCATTATCAGCATAATCTACTTCAGCGCCTGCCGAACCAATTAAGTGACCAACTAGCACGCGTAAATCGCGTAAATCATCAACCACCAACACTTTGCCGCTCACTTGGCAGGGGGCTACTTTTTGCTGCATATTGGGGGTTAAATCAAGTTTTAATAAATTGCGCTCTACCTGTCTGATATCACCAGGGTATAAGGAAATGGTAAACGTTGAGCCTTCACCAACATGAGAGTCTAATGAAATATCCCCCTGCATACGACTAAGCAGTTCAGAACAAATAGCTAAACCTAAACCTGCACCACCTACTGAGCGTGACTCTACATCGGCTATCTGCTCAAAAGGCTTAAAGATGAGGGCTTGTTTTTCTGGAGCAATACCTAAGCCTGAGTCTTTAATACTAAAAAATAGCATTTCACGCTCAGCGACCATATCAGTCCATGCGTTAACCACAATTTCGCCTTGCTCGGTAAATTTAATCGCATTATTAATCAGGTTAATAAGAATTTGTCTAAGCCGAGTAGCATCGATACGAACGACTAGTGGCAAAGGCTCCAGTGATTCAAATTTTAGTGATAAACCTTTATCCAGCGCTGATACGCGCATTAACGTAAATACGTCGGCCATTAGGCTATCAAGATTAACCTCTGACAAACTGAGTTCAAGCTTATCAACAGCAATTTTAGATAAGTCCAAAACGTCATTTAGTAAGCTTAATAAGTGTTTACCATTACGATAAATCACACCTAGCTCGTTTTCAGCCTGCTTGTTAAAGTCACTAAGCATCAACAACTCGGTATAGCCTAAAATAGAAGATAGCGGTGTGCGCAATTCGTGGCTTAAATGTGCTAAAAAGCGATCTTTTGAGCGGTTTTCAGCCTCCGCTTTTAAACGCTCCACTCGCTCATCTTCCACATCTCGACGTGCTAATGCATAACGAATAGAGCGGGCAAATCGGCTACCACTCATTTCACTTTTAACTAAGTAATCAACGGCTCCAGCATCAAGCGCAGCTGAATCGAGGGCATCGTTAGATTGCCCAGTAAGCATAATAATAGGCCCACAGAAACCATTTTTAAGCGCTTGTTTTAGCACACTTAAGCCATCAGATGCCCCTAAGCGATAATCAAGCAAGCAAATATCATGTTGATTTTTACTCAACACTTCCACCGCCTGCTCAGGAGAAGTTATCCACTCTATGTCAAACACATGGGAACTGAGCTGCTCTAAATAGTCACGAGTTAAAATATAATCATCTTCATCGTCTTCAACCAATAGCAGTTTCGTTGCCTTTGCTAACATAGCCTCTCCTGTTTTAATAATATGCTTAATCGTTAAACGTGCTTGGTAGCTCTACAAACTCAACCCAGTATTTACCCAGTGTTTTCATCAACTCAACTAAGCCATCAAACGTAACAGGCTTAGTTATGTAAGACGCAGCGCCTAGGTTATAGCCTTTAACCATGTCTTCTTCTTGCTTAGAGGTGGTTAAAATTACCACTGGGATGCCTTTTAAATTAGGATGCGCTTTAATAGCTTGAAGTGCTTCGCGGCCATCCATTCTCGGCATGTTTAAATCAAGTAAAATTAAGCCTGGTCTTGGCGAGATGCTTTTATCTTCAAACTTGCCTTTGCGCTCTAAGTACTCTAAAAGCTCTACACCGTCTTCAACAAAGTGTAATTCATTTAAAACGCGACTTTCTGCAAGCGCGTCTTGGGTTAACAAACGATCATCTTCATCATCATCTGCCATTAAAATGGTAATCGGTTTTACGGTTGTTAATGGCATATTATGCCTCTCCTTTTAATGTGAATAACTCTGCATCCACGGGTAATTTAATGATGAAAGTTGCCCCTTCACCTAGGGTACTTATCGCGGCAATAGAGCCACCGTGACGCTCTACAATTCGACGGCAAACAGACAAACCTATACCCGTCCCTTTGTATTGTGAGCGACCATGTAAGCGCTGAAATGGTACAAATATTTTATCCGCATACTCATCTGAGAAACCGATACCGTTATCCCTGACTGTAATTACATGCCAACTTATTTCACTGTTATGATCTTCACTAAACTCGCTCACTCGTTCAAAGTCAATATTAATAACAGGGTCTACGTTAGGCCCTCTAAACTTCACCGCATTTGAAATTAAGTTTAAAAACAGCTGATGCATTTGACTCGGATCAGCCTGAATAACGGGCATATTAGCCGTGACAATTTGTGCATTACACTCATTAATCGCTATTTCTAAATCACTTTTTATATCATTCAAAATGCTGTTTAAATCGGTATCGGTAAAATCTTTACCTCGGGTGGTTACTCGAGAAAACTCTAATAAATCATTAATTAAATTAGACATTCTTTGCGCGGCATTTTTCATGCGGGCAATGTAGTCTGTACCTTTTTCGCCTAACTCGTCTTTAAACATGCTCTCAAGCCGGTCGCTAAATGCTTGAATTTTCCTTAGCGGCTCTTGCAAGTCATGACTGGCAACAAAGGCAAACTCTTCTAACTCTCGGTTACTGCGACTTAATTCATCAGAATACAAGGTAAGCTCTTGGGTACGTTCAGTTACTTTACTCGCTAAGGTTTCATTTTGCATTTCCAGCTCTGCGCGATACACGGCCGCATTTTTTAAATTCAGCCTCGCCAATAAAAACATACCCGAAATCAATAATGCGCTGGTAACTGCAGTAATACCAAAAGTGATCTTTGCTTCTTTTTTAATTTGCGCTAATTTCGAAAAGTGACTGACTTTAAACAGTAGTTCGCGCTCTTGAATATCATTAACTCGCTCACGAATTTCTCTATATAAGTCGCGTCCTTCATGTGAATTAAGTATTAGTAAGGCGCGCTGCTCTTTATCATTTAATGCTAATTTAACCGTTTTTTTAAGCTCAACTATTTTAGCTTCAACCAATAGTAACAACTGTGCAATACGCTGCGCTTGGCCATCAATTTCTGAGTGTAAGTCGCTCACATGATTAGTTTGAGACTCTATTTGTGCGATGGCATCGTAATACGGCACTAAATAGTCATCGGCTTGGGTTAATAGATACCCTCGCTGTCCCGACTCGGCTTGCACTACCGAAAGGTGTAGCTGCTCTATCGCCGTGCTTAACATATTAGTGTTGTCTAAACTTTGCTGGGTACGCGATAACCCTTGAATAGTATTAATGGCTAAAAAAGCATTACCAACAATAATACACAACACTATAGAGATAAATAACGCCCATACTACATTTGCTTTGCCTTGCTGTTTGCGTTTAATCATTTATCATCCTGAATTATTTAGGGTTACTTCGACTCTGAAATAAGCTGCAAACTGTCACTGCACGCTTGGCAATTAGCAATTATTTTATCCAGTGCGGCGAGCGCTTTATCTTTTGGCATATCGTTTTCAAGTACTAGCTTAATCAGCTCGGCATTCATCGAAATACGATTTAGCGGCGCACGCGCGTCGTGTACCAGCTCATTCAAAGGTTTTTCCTGTTGTGGTGATGCCATTAAAGTCCTCGTTTTGTTGTGATTAAATTTACATGCTGGTTATTTATACTCGCCAATACCACCATAAGCATTTAAACGGTTATATAAGGTTTTAGTGCTAATACCCAGCATTTGTGCTGCTAATGTTTTATTCCCTTGTACTTTATCGAGCGTGGCATGAATAAGTTCTTTTTCAACTTCTTCAATAGTTTGCCCTGCTGATACCTGCTTGTCCTCAGGTTGAGTATTAACCCTTGAAAAAGGCGACTCTAAGTTATCAGGTAAACTAATTGTGCTGGTTTGCGGGTCGCTCATAATAAAAGCGCGGTGAATGGCATGGCGAAGTTCACGTACGTTGCCCGGCCAGTCGTAAGTTTCTAGCTCTTTAAGCTGCTCATTAGCCCAAGCAAACGCTGTACCGTTTTCATCGTTTAACTGCCCTAAAAACGATTTAGCAAGTAACGCAATATCTTCTTTTCGATCTCGTAGTGGCGGTATATCAATAGGAAAAACAGCGAGCCTAAAGTAAATATCTTCACGTAATATATTGTTCTGCGCTAAATCGGTGAGTGAGCGGTTAGTGGCTGAAATAACACGGCAATTTACTGGTAACTCACGATTTCCACCAACTCGGGTTACTTTTTTAGTTTCGAGTACACGCAGTAAATTAGGCTGCATATCAATCGGCATTTCGGTGACTTCATCAAGAAATAACGTGCCACCGTCGGCTTGTTCAAACACGCCGTCTTTACGGGCAATGGCACCAGTAAATGCGCCTTTTTCATGGCCAAATAATTCACTGCCAATTAGTTCTTTAGAGAGTGCCCCACAGTTACTCGCCACCAGTGGACCTTCGCATTTACTAGCATTATGAATGGCTTGCGCTACCACCTCTTTACCTACCCCGCTTTCACCCATAAGCATGACATTAGCATTGGTTTTAGCTACGCGCTCTATCATAGTATAAAGCTGTTGCATGGGTGCAGACTCGCCAATAAGCGTATCAAAATGATGAGTAATGGCGGCACTTTTTGCCTTTTTAACTGTTTTTTTCGGGCCGTTTAATACTAATTCTAAATCTTCACGTTGCAGCGGCTTTAATAAATGCGACACATTAGGCTCACACATGTCAGCTAAAATTCCTTTAACTGAAGGGTGCCCCGAAATAAGAGTGACTTTAGGCGATTGGCCAATCATTTTTAAATGATCTAATAAATGCAAGCCACTGCCATCTGGCAGCATAAAATCAAGCAGCACATGATCGAAAGTATTATTTTCAAACCACTGGTGCGCTTCTTTTAAACTAGTTGCTGTATTAATGTTGTGGCCAAGAAACTCAACAATATGGCAAATAACATCACTGAATTCGACGTCGTCATCGACTAAAAGTATATTTAACATGAATAATCCCTGTGCTTTTTTACCATTCTACTTACCCTTTTATATAAATGAAAGATATACATAATTAGGGTACAAAGCGCGGCTACTTTATTTTTTAATCCGCCAGTTTAATTAAAAATAGCTGTATAGACGCTGAAATAGCGCTATTTTATGCGGCTTATTAAATCCCTATTAAAGAAATTAATACAACCAACTGATATAATTTATTTTTATTACAGGAGTTGTTATGCGCTTATTAAAAACCTACATTCACCCCTCAATCAATATTGAGCAAGGTCGTCAATTTTCTCGCCCAACCGCTCGCGCAATTGCATTTAAGCAACAACACATTTTACTTATGTATACTCAGCGCTACGACGACTTTAGTTTACCTGGCGGTGGGATTGACCCACATGAAAGCATAGAGCAGGGATTGATCAGAGAACTGAGTGAAGAAACTGGCGCACAAAATATAAAAATCTGCAGTGAGTTTGGGCTTTATGAGGAATACCGTCCTTGGTATAAAGATGACTTTGATATTATTCATATACAATCATACTGCTACCTCTGCCAAATTGATGAGCAACTCGGTCAAGCGCAGCTAGAACACTATGAACAACAAAATGGCATGCAGGCCAAATGGGTTGATATTTTCCAGGCGATAGCCCATAACGAACGCACACTTGCAAACAGTGACAAGCAAGGGCTATCGATTATTCGCGAAACTTACCTACTAAAAGCCATTGCGGCACAATTTTTTACCTAAGTGTTTAGGGCTGCGTTTGCGGTTCGCTCAGCGTTTTTTTAACCACATAAAAGCGGTATAGTCCTAGCAAATTACTACTTAAAAACAGGCTTTCCATGAGTATTGCCACTGGTGAGCCGGCAAAAATATTATGTGTTATCCAAAAAGAGGTTCCCACCACCATACATAACCTTAAGTGCAAGTCTCGATTTTGAAATGAAGCAATGGTTTGTATTAATGTCGCCACCAATGCAAAGGCGCTAAACCAATCTTGCCAAGTAAAATAAACGGCTAAGCAGCTTACTGTCATAAACCCAAACATAGCCCAAGTATGCTTAAAGTAAATACAGTAAAAATAACGCACCGCGGCAATAAACATTAAGCAGCCGGCACTGTTATAACTCAATATAAAAAAGTGTACAGAGGTTAATAACACTGAGGTAAATAAACAGCTTAAAATAATTCGTCGGGACTTAAACTGAAATGAAGCTAAGTCGAGTAAAGTGGCAACTGCAACCAACGATTGGGCAATTATAAACATAACACTCCAAGGCATTAAGGCTTAAAAATGGGGAGTGTATAGTGCTTTATAAAAACAGCACTTAACTTAAGTTAAGTCGCTTACGAATTCGTGATAACGAAATAGCTGAAATACCTATATACATTGCCACTTGGCTCAAGCTTAGCTGCGCCAACCAATGGGGTTTATGTTTGAGTAAATAACAGTAACGCTGCTCGGGGCTATTTAGTAATAAAAATGCCTCTTTAGCTTCTTTAAAAATAAGTTGCTGTGCAATAAGCTGCTGCTTAATCAGTTGATACTGTGCTTGCTCAAATAGTGTTAGTGGTACTTTAATTACACTTGCTTCGTTAATCACTTTTAATTGATAAAACGCAGGCGTTGAGGTCATCCAATTGGCAAACAGCAATGCAAATTCATCTTTAAAATAAAACTCTTTACACTTTTGTACGCCGTCTATATCGTCATGAATAGCGCCTAAAACCCCCTGAACAATTAAATACCCATAACCTTGTACATCGCCTTGTTGCACTAATACGGTATTGGGCGCTATTCGTTGCTGAGGATACTTCCCAGCTAATTGCACTTTAAACTTGTTTACTAGCGCTTCATAACTATCGCCAAGCGATAAAAGTGGATTATCAGACATTAAAAATTACCATTTTTTCATTAAAGCATGCGTAATATCAGCCGCTGACACACCCACCCTAGGAATATATTTTTGGCCACACCACAAAGGCGAAAAATCACTTTTAGCACTTTTTTCAGCGCGACTTCTTAATGCCGTTATTGCACTGCTGGCGTGTGGAAACGCAGGAACCCCATTTGGCATAGCACCTAATTCTTGCATTACTCGATTTTGAATACCCCGAGCGGCCCTACCAGAGAACAATGTGGTCAGTGTGGTCTCATCTTGTTGCTGATCTAAAATAGCCTGTTGATGCAAAGCCGATGTTGTTGCCTCCTTGCATAGTAAATAAGCACTCCCTACTTGGACTGCACTGGCTCCTAACACTTTAAACCGCTGTACATCATCGGCTGAAGCAATGCCACCAGCAGCAATAATAGGCAGTGATATATGCTCAACACAATGTTTAACTAACTGCTCAGTATTTTGTTGCAAGCTTAAATCCATAGATAAAAAATGGCCTCGGTGCCCCCCAGCTTCTAAACCCTGTGCAATTATGGCATCAACACCATTTTTACTAAGCCAAATAGCTTCATCTAAGGTAGTGGCCGTTGAAATTACTTTAGTACCCCAGCTTTTTATTTGCGCCACAATAGCTTGCTCAGGTAAACCAAAATGAAAACTCACAACTGCTGGCTTATAAGGTGCAATTATATCAACAATCGATTGATTTATAGGTTGACGAGAAGCCCCTGAAGTTAAGCTTTGCGGGTCAATTTTATACTCTGTAAAGTAAGCGGCAAGTAATGCATGCCAGCACTGTTGTTGCGCGGGTGTGTAGTCAGCAACTGTATGACAAAAAAAGTTAAGATTAAACGGCTTCGTTGTTTTGTGGCTAAGTATTTCTAGCTGCTCAACTAATTGTGCTGGCGATAACATAGCGCAAGGCAAAGAGCCTAACCCTCCAGCCTCACTTACAGCAAGGGCAAGCTGCTCGTTTTGAACACCGGCCATAGGTGCCTGAATTATCGGTAAAGCGGTATTAAACAATGGTGGCTTCATTTGAACTCTCCCTGTAACTTTTTCAACAACTTGCACTATTTACAGAACCATAGCAAAAACAGCAAGCAAACAACATCTAGATTTTAGTCATATTTAATGTAAAAACTATTACTAACAGATAGTTATAACTTTTTTAATATCAAAAACTAACTGGCTTTGGTTTTGCACCTACCCTATTACATAATTTGTTAGGAGGTAAAATGAGTAACACAGTTGATACGATCAATCCCGCAACCGAGCAAGTCATTAATAGCTATACGCTGCTTTCTCAAGCTCAAGCAGAACAAGTGATCGAAAAATCTCATGAAACATACTTAACATGGCGATTAACCTCGTTTACCGAGCGCGCACAACATCTAAATAAATTAGCCTCTTTATTTGAAAGCCAAAAAGAAGCCTTAGCAAAACTAATGACCGAAGAAATGGGTAAAGTCTATGAGCAAGGCTTCCAAGAAGTTCAGCTTTGTGCTGACATTTGTCGTTATACCGCTGAGCATGGCGCCGATATGCTTAGCGACGAGGAGCGCGACATGCAAGGAGGTCGTGCAATCATAAGCTATCGCCCTACCGGTGTGCTGCTGGGTATTCAGCCATGGAACTTCCCACTTTATCAAGTTATTAGATACAGTGCCGCAAACATTATGGCGGGTAATACCACGGTATTAAAACACGCCGGTAATGTATTTGGTATGGCTGAAAAAATTGAAACATTATTTCTACAAGCAGGCTTTCCTGAACACTGCTTTAGCAACTTACTGGTTGATGGTAAAACTGCCAGCGCCCTTATTTCACACTCAGCGATTAGTGGCGTAACCTTTACTGGAAGTGATGGCACAGGTAAAAAAGTGGCAGAGCAAGCTGCTAAGCATGTTAAAAAAACCGTGCTAGAGCTGGGTAGTAACGATGCTTTTGTTGTACTTGACGACGCTGATTTAGCCCTTGCAGTTAAAGCATGTTTACAAGGACGCATTATCAACAACGGCCAAACCTGTGTTGCAGCCAAGCGCTTTGTGGTGGTTGATTCACTCTACAATGACTTTAAAGAAGCACTAAGCCAGCAGTTTAAGGCGATAAAAATGGGCGACCCAATGGATGAAGATACTGAACTGGGTCCTATGGCACGCGAAGATTTACGCGACAAAATTCATCAGCAAGTGCAAGACTCTGTCAATGCGGGTGCAAAAGTAATTGTAGGCGGCGAAATACCACAACAAACGGGTTATTACTATCCACCAACCGTGCTGGAAAACCTTACACCGGGCATGCCTGCTTATGACGATGAGCTATTTGGTCCTGTCGCATCTTTAATTAAAGCCAAAGATAACGACGACGCTATGCGTATCGCTAATGATTCGCGCTATGGACTAGGCGGCGGTATATTTTCAAAAGATGAGAAAAAAGCCATTGAACTGGCCAAAAAGTATTTTGACACCGGCATGATCAATATTAATGGTTATGGTTTGGCACAACCAAACCTACCATTTGGTGGTGTTAAAGACAGCGGTTATGGCCGAGAGCACGGCGGCTTTGGGATTCGCGAATTTGTGAATGTTAAAAGCATCATGATTCACAGCTAGTATCAGGTATCAGGTATCAGGTATCAGGTATCAGGTATCAGGTATCAGGTATCAGGTATCAGGTATCAGGTATCAGGTATCAGGTATCAGGTTAGTAAAATAAAACACCGCGCTTGTAGCAAGCGCGGTGTTTTATTGTCTGATGAATTTTTAACACTCAACTGAATGGCTCGCTGTATAAAACGCTGCAAACTTAAAAGCACTATCGTAATGTATTAACTTTCTCTTTCGCCTAACACCTTTAACCTAATACATTTACTATACCTAGCTCTTCTCAAACATAGGTACTTTGCGTTTATCTGCTTTGTTCATTGCCAGTTCTTGTATATCTTGCTGCTTTTGCTCGCTTGGTTTTGTTTCTAGGGATTGCTGATTAGCATCTTCAAATACCAATTCGGTAAGTAAGGCAAAATGATCAGAGCCATATTTAGCAAGGCGCTTTATTCGTTTTACACTAAAGCCTTTTGAGTGAAATAAATGATCAAGCGGCCAACGCATAAAAAAGTAATTAGCGTGAAAGGTATTAAAAAAGCCACGGCCTTTACGCGGGTCTAAAAAGCCACTAATTTGCATAAATAAACGAGTACTGCGCGACCAAGCAACATCATTTAAATCGCCTGCGACTATGGTCGGGCGAGTTGAGTCTTTAATCGCTTTTGCTATCATTATTAGCTCACTGTCGCGCGGTCGTGATGAGTCTTTTTCTGTAGGGCTCGGTGGGGCGGGATGAATAAAGTGCCCCTGCATTTTTAACCCTTGGTGGTTTTCAAACAAAATATGTATAGAAGGAATATCATCTTCTATAAGTGCACAAATTTGTGCATCGAGTATGTTAAATTTACTAAATACATGCATGCCGTAGCGATTATCTTTAGGGCACTGTACTTGATGAGGGTAGTGCTTTTTAAGCACGGACAATTTATCTTGCCACCAACTATCGCTTTCTAAGGTGATAAGTAAGTCTGGCTGATATTTATCGACTAAGTCAATTAACTGCTCACTATGTCGATTCGACATCAGTACATTAGCGGATAAAATTCTGATACTGTGATCACTGCTTTTTGGTGCGGTTAATACTTCTTTTTTAGCGAACCAGGTGTAGGGATAAATCCACTTAGCTTGAAGCGCTAAAATAACTAAAGCGACAGTGGCTAATAACGGGTATGCAATATAGTCGCTTTGCGACATACCTATCAGAGCCGCTAATACGATAGCGCTTGCTAGGTAGCACACCTGCAAGCGCACAAAGTCACAGCTACGTACCAAATAATGCTGACTGTATGACAGAGGTAATAACGTTATTAATAACAACAAGCCAGTAATTATGACCAATACAATGAGCATTTATAAATCCTAATAGCGCTGTAAAATAGAGAGTATTTCACGAGTGTCGTGCACTAAATGTATAATAGTGCGATCAACTTCAATTCGCACTGTGCCTCTTTCTCTATCTATTACTCTAGCACGCTTATAAATGTCATGCCCAAGGATATCACCTTGATAATAAGGCCTATGCCACCCTGGTGGAGTCCATCCTTGGCGAATTAATTGCTTGGCCTGTTTTTTAGAAATCCATTTTCTATCATGGTATTGATTATATTTATGCTTTTTCCAGTGATGCTTGTTTGCATGTTTATTCGCATGCTTGTCTGTATGTTTGTCTTTGTGTGGTACAGCAAATGCGTTTGTTGCCGTTAGCGTAAAAACCATTAATAAAATACTGATTAGTGTTTTCATGGCAATTCTCCAGTGTGATCATTACTGAAGAGTATTGACGGCTAAGCCTGAACATTACATGAAACGAGACAAATTAGCGTTGCTTGTACTGAGTTTTACAATGACTGCGCATAATCGCGGGATCGCGCAGCTTCAGGTGTTTAGTTTTACGCCCAGCATGGCGCTTACGCCATACTTTAAATGAGCCGCTAGAGATATGCTCCCGCATAAAATTAACTAACTGAGAGTAATTTAGCCCATAAAGGTTTTCAATGGCTTCAAATGGCGTTCTATCTTCCCATGCCATTTCGATAATCCGCGATTGCTGTTCTTGATTAAACATATTCATTCCAAATTCGGTTAATACGCAAAAGTTAAATTTAGCGATCATCACTTGGTTGTTATGTTAAAAATATAACCTCTTTTTTATTTGTTGGGTTTAATTAAGTGTATGATTAATCTATACACTGAAACCGGAGCTAAAAGGATGTTTACAAAACTACCTAAGTGGGTCGAATATGGTGCGTTTACCCTCGCTTTTATTGCCGGTATGGTAAATGCAGTAGGTTTATTAGGGTTCGAACAACAAGCAATCTCTCACGTTTCGGGGTCGGTGACTTCATTAGCTATTGAACTTACTACCAACATCAATGCAGCGTTATTTTTAATTGCGATTGTACTGAGTTTTATATTTGGCTCGGCATTAACAGGCTTAATGCTTTCAGGCGGTTCACTTAAGCTAGGCCGCCATTACGATACGCTCTTATTTATTGAGGGTATTTTACTGCTGTTAAGCGCACAGCTACTTCAATATTCTTACCCTTACGCACTTACACTCGCTTCTGCAGCCTGCGGCTTACAAAATGCTTTAGCCACTAACTACAGCGGCGCAGTTGTGCGAACCACTCACTTAACCGGTATTTTTACCGATCTGGGTTTGATGTTTGGTAAAGCCCTAAAAGGAGAAGCTTTTGACAATAGAAAATGCTTGGTCTTTGTATTAATTATTGCCGGTTTTTTAGCCGGCGGAGTGGTAGGTGTATTACTATTTAAACATTACTCAGTGCTCACTTTAGTTTTTCCGGGCATTTTTTGTATTGTTTTATCGATTACTTATCGGGTTTATAGGTTGAGTGTGCTTTAACCAATTCACAAAATCCCCTACCCTAAACTTATCAAATTGCCGATGTGCTGGAATTTATGAAATATTACTATTTACCCCCGTTATTGTTATGCAGTCAGTTAGGTTTAATTAATAGTGCGTGTGCTGAAGATACCGCGCAATCAATTGAACGTATCACCACCACAGCATCGCGTAGTGAAGCGCTTTCCACGCCATTACCACTGGTGATCAGTGTATTAAGTGAATCACAGCTTGAGCTTATAGCTCCTACCCATGTAGAGGAAGCGCTACAACGCGTTGCAGGTGCCAATGTCCAACGTGGGAATGGCCAAGAGTATTTACCGGCTCTGCGCTCGCAAGTACTTTCTGGAACGGGCGCTTGTGGTGGTGTTTTAACCGCAGAAGATGGCATAGCTCTTCGTGCAGCTGGTTTTTGTAATATCAATGAACTATTCGAAGCGCATAGCGAAATGGCAGAGCGCATTGAAGTATTAAAAGGCCCAGGTTCTGCACTTTATGGTTCTAATGCAGTGCATGGTGTAATTAACGTTATTACCCCTGATACTACGCAAGGTGGTGGTTTACTAGGCTTTGATTATGGCTCTTATGATTATGCTCGCTATAAATTACGTGCAGGCCATGCCATGGATAATTCAGGCCTAGGTATTAATGCTAGTTTTACTGATGATAGCGGTTATCGAGATGATGAAAGCGTAAAGCAACAAAAAATAAATGTGCGCCATCGCTATAATAATAACAACCTAAGCTTAGTTTCTGGGCTTACGTATACTAATTTAGATCAACAAACTGCTGGTTATATTAGCGGTTTTCAAAGCTATAAAGATGAAGATATAGCACAGCAAAACTTTGATCCCGACGCCTTTAGAAAAGCTCGCTCGTTTAGGGCTTGGAGTAAAGCAAGCTGGCAATTAGGAGAGAACACTCTAGTTGTTACTCCTTATATTCGTGACCAAAGTATGGACTTTTTTAAACACTTTTTACCCGGCACACCACTTGAAAAAAATAGCCAAACTGGGTTTGGGCTACAATCGCTTTATCAGCATTATGTGAACGACAATACCAACTTAAAGCTTGGTTTTGATGGTGAGTTTACCCAAGCCGATTTTTTACAAACCCAAGATAAACCGACTCAAGGTTCTGCGTTTTTAGTGGCCACAGTGCCGCAAGGTAAACATTACGATTACCAAGTTGATGCCACCTTATATGCCCCATTTGCCGCTATTGATTGGCAGCTAAATAATTGGCTTATAACTGCAGGTCTACGTTATGAGCATATGCAATATAACTATCAAAACAATATGCTTACAGGGCGTACAAAAGAAGATGGCAGTAAATGTGGTTTTGGTGGCTGTCGTTATAGTCGCCCCGAGAGCACTAAAAACAGCTTTAGTAATCTTTCGCCAAAACTCGGTGTGAGCTATCAGCTTAATATTAACAATACATTATACGCTAACTTTTCAAGAGGCTATAGAGCCCCACAAGCAGCTGAGCTTTATCAATTACAACGCGAGCAAAGTACTGCCGACTTAGACGCAGAAATAGCAAATAATGCTGAGTTAGGTATTAAAGGGGTGTACAACAATACTCGCTACGGTTTGTCGGCTTATGCGATGAGCAAGCACAATACCATCTACCGTGACAGTGACTTTTTTACTGTTAATGACGGCCAAACTCGACATCGCGGCATTGAGCTTGAGTTAGCGCATAGCTTTAATCAGCACTTATCGGTTAACTTCGCAGGCACTTATGCCAAGCATACGTACTCGAATGATCAAATCATTGGCAGTATTAATATTAAAGGTAACGATATTGATACCGCACCTCGAAAAGTTGCTAATATCGATTTTAACTGGCAAGCCAACGAGAGTATTAGTCTTGCGCTACAATGGCACTATGTGAGTCGCTACTTTACCGACCCTGAAAACTTACATGAATATCAAGGGCACGATATTTTAAGCTTGCGCGGCCAGTGGCAAATTAGCCCACAATTATTACTCAGTGCGCGAATAATAAATCTAACCAACACGGCTTACGCACAGCGCGCAGATTACACTAGTTTTACTGGCGATCGTTACTTCCCAGGAAAACCGCGTAATGCCATGCTGTCTGTAAGTTACCAGTGGTAAAACAAAAAATGCGCTATATAAGCTATATAGCGCATTCTTTTTATTCATTTATTTGCTTATCTAACGGCCAGTACAATTAGACCTGGCACCACAAAGAACGACCCTAACACATAGCCTAATGCAGCTGATTTATTCTTTGTACCAATTTCGGCTAGCTTTTCGGCTAACTTAAGCGGAATTTCACGTAGTACAGGAATTCCGTAAATTAGTGCAACCGCAAATACATTAAACATAACGTGTACTAAAGCAATCGTTAGCGCCACTTCAGCCATAGGCCCTGTAATTGATGTGGCGGCTAATAAAGCGGTAATGGTTGTACCAATATTAGCGCCTAGCGTAAATGGATAGATTTGACGTGTAGTAAACACACCACTTCCCGCAAGTGGGATCATTAAACTCGTGGTAGTTGATGACGACTGAACCATAACTGTTACCGCCGCACCTGATGTTATACCTGCGATAGGCCCGCGCCCAATTGCACCATGCAGTATATCTTTTGCAGTGCCAACCAATGCTTTTTTAAGTAGTTTACCTAATGTAGTTACGGCAAATAAAATCAAACAAATACCTGCTATAACCATCGCTGCACCTAGCATTTTTGTGTCTAGGAAGCTAAATGCATCTTTTATTACACCCACAGCAGGTTTAACAAGTGGTTTAATAAAGTTGTAGCTCTTTAATGATAAGTCGGCATCACCAATAAATAGATGCGACAAAGCAGCTGACATTTTTTGCAGCAAACCAAACATTATCTCAAGCGGTAAAAATATAATAACGGCAAATAAATTAAAGAAATCATGAACCGTTGATGCTGCAAACGCACGTTGAAACTCTTCTTTAGAGCGAATATGACCAATAGACACTAAGGTGTTAGTAATAGTAGTACCAATATTTGCACCCATCACCATTGGAATAGCAATACTTAACGGTAAACCGCCAGCAACAAGGCCCACTATTACTGAGGTAACCGTTGATGACGATTGCACTAAAGCCGTTGCCAAAGCACCTAATAATAATGCAATAAACGGGTTGGTTGCGAATGCAAAAATTTCTTTCGCTCCCTCGGTACCGCCCGACGCTAATTTAAAACCACCACTGACAGTGCCAACGGCTACCAGGACTAAATAAACTAAAAAGGCGATAGCAGCCCAGTTAAGCGTTTTTATTAATAGCGTATTGCGCTTTGATTCACTCATGTTTAAATCTCAGTTTTTGTCTTACCGATCATGGCATTTTGATGACGTTTTTGTTTCAGAGCGCATTAGAACACCTAAATATTACAGAAATATTTCAATTCGATTAACGTGCTTCTTTATTCATAACTTAAAAATATAAGGTTAAAAAATCGAGTATAAGGCAAGCCATAACTTTAAAAATAAGTAATTAAAAAATTGATATTAAATTACATAGCGAAGCATTGAGTAGGAGCAATTGAACACTAAATTAAAATATATTTAAGCAATGAATTAACTAAGGTCTGATGATCTTTCAAGGTTGAATTTTCAGCTGCTCCAAAGACTATGCTAAGAGGCGATTTACTCTTTATTGCCTAAATGGATATAGGTAAGGGACATGAGCAAGACGCGGAAGCCTTGCTCGGTTTTTACTCATTTTTACAGGGGTGTAAGCCAGTAGAATAACGCAGGAGCAGTTATCGATCCCACTAGGTTACAAACCTCGTGTCGCGATTGAATCGCCCTAGCTTGAACGAATCTCAACCCGCAAAGGTCAGTAGACCCAAGATATTTGAGACGGCTTCATGGACTTTGCCTGATATTACTAGAGGCATTGCCTAGCATAAAACTAGGCAATATTAACAATATCTCAATTAATAATTGGATAAAAATTAACGTTATGATTGATACAAATTAGCTTGTTTTATACTGGCAAAATCATTAAAACGTACGCCGTGTTGACGCATCACTTCAAGGATTTTTTTACTGATCATTTGTCGTAAGTAAAACGGCTGATTTGGTACAAAGTGATGAATAGTATGAGTATGCCCAAAGTTAAAACAAAATAAATTAAATGGCATAAACAAACGGCTAGTAATTACGTGAGTTTGTTCAAGCATATTATTCACACCGCCATAATAATGCATACTTGAAGTAACAAAATTAAGGGAGCTCGAACGTACAATATTAGGCACAATCAGCACCACCATTAGAAATTCAAATACATGCATTACATCAAGCAATAATACCGGTGAATTAGCTGCCAATGGAGTGAACAAATTAACTAAGTGAAACGCAATTACGCTATATAAAATGGCGAAATACGCGGTAGTAATCGGAAAACCTGCGTTAAATACTTTAAAAAAGCTAAAACCTTTAATTTCTTTACTAAAGCGCTTTGCATTAATTAATAAACCTAGTAATCCATCAACAATCACCAAGGCGCGTAAAAAATGATTTTTAATACCATTACCCACCAATCGCTCTTCTAAATCTTGCTCAGTCCCCGAGGTTTTATGATGATGTAAATGCATCTTGCGGCGGTACCACGGGCTAATAGTATTAGGACGCATCAACCACACGGTTAGCATCATAAAATTATGTAAAAATGGCTGGTTACTAAAATACTGTTTGTGAATTAGGTCGTGCTCAAGTTCATGGGAAATAGAGGTGGCAATCGCCGCTAAAATAATACACAGCCACGCGGGGATGATAGCAAAGTAATACAACGCGCCAACACCGATTAACGCACTTAAAGAGAGTAGTAAAATAGCCATCCCTAAGGTATTTTGATGCATTAATAGCGGGTGTTTTTTACGCAGTAATGCTTCTTCAGCCTTAATCGCTTTTACAATGGCTTGAATATTCTGTTTTGCGGTTAGTTGAGTCATGATGTTTTATTCGCAACAAGAGGTTGAGGTATATAATACCCGAGTCAAAACACATTGCACAACTTAGCGCACCCGTATCAATGAAAAATACGATTAAAGTCGAGCCCGTGTTTACTATATAACCTGTGCCCTGGATAATAAACCTATCTCATGCCAAAGTTCAGGTTAAATAAACTAAAACGTTCACAGGCCGAGTTTAGATCAAAACCTACAGCTTATAAAAGTAGCAACGTTGGACACGTTTTTTGTAATTAAATCCCGCACACTCAAATCTTAGGCATAAAAAAACCCTGCTAAATCGATCAGGGGCTATAAAAAGTGGTATCAGCGGCCGGACTTTTACTTATAACGGCGGCACCTCACGTGCCGCTCAAGTCCCGCGAACTCAAATATTAGGCATAAAAAAACCCCAACCAATTTGGTCGGGGCTATAAAAAGTGGTACCAGCGGCCGGACTTGAACCGGCACGCCTTGCGGCAGGGGATTTTGAATCCCCCATGTATACCAATTTCATCACGCTGGCATCATTTTTCTTTAACCTTCTAAACACGAGAAGATAAAGAAAAACCACTTAAGAGTGAAAGATTATGTACCCTCTTTCATCTCATTGCCTAGCATTATACAAACAATAAGCAAAGCGGCAAGCGTTTTATGTATTAAGTATGATCAACCGCTTAACATTTAGGCAACCATTAACATTTGAACCAATACCCAGTTGAGCACGTAGCGTAATAGGTAGTATTTAGCGGCTTATTTGCTAAACTATCGCGCATATTAACAGTGAGAGTATATTTATGTCGGCTGAGTTTCCACGGGCAGGTTTTTGGCGTCGTTTTGCGTCGTTAGTTTACGATACATTAGCTATAATCGCTTTTGCGATGCTAACGGTGGTATTGTATTTATTTGCTATCCAAGGGCTTATTTCCCTTGATGTTATTGCCCTTAATGGCGCTGAAGATGTATCTGCACGTATTCAGGATTCACTATTACTTTCGGGAATTCGTAGCTCGCTGCTGGTACTTGTTGGCTTGGTGTTTTTTGGTTATTTTTGGACAAAAAGCGGGCAAACAATTGGTATGCGCGCATGGCGCTTAAAAGTACAAACCAGCCAAGGAAGTTTAATTAGCTGGCCACAAGCTATTATCCGCAGTATCAGCGCATTACTTGGTTTAGGTAATTTAGTGGTACTAGTCGACTTTAAAAATAAAAAAGCACTGCAAGATTACTTATCAAAAACCGAAGTAATTACGCTCACCAAAGAAGAAAATAAACGCGTGTATCGCGAACTAGATTAATACTTAATTAAGCGAATTGATATAACCTCAAGCTAAAGCAAAAAAAACGCGGCACTTTTAACAAAGGCCGCGTTTTTTATATAAGCTTTAAATTTAGTTATACCCGCTTATTCATTAAATAAGCTGCAAACCCAGTAAATAAGATGCTCGGCAGAACGGCGCCTACAATCGCTGGGATTTGATATACCATTACCACAGGGCCAAATATCTCATTGGTTAAGTGGAACACTATCCCCGTAACAACCCCCATAATAATACGTGCACCCATAGTTACGGTTCGTAGCGGACCAAATATAAACGACAAGGCAACTAACAACATCACGGCAATAGACACAGGCTGCATTAATTTACGCCATAATGCTAAATCATAGGTACTGGTGTCTTGCTCATTTTGCTGTAAATAAGCTAAATATGACCACAATCCTGAAAACGACAGTGACTCTGGTTTTACTGAAACCACACCGAGTTTTTCAGCGGTAAGCTGCGACGGATAAAACTCTTCAGAAACTTGTTCCGTGGTAATTAGCTCTTCACTGATCATGACTTTGTTCACATCGCGCAGTAGCCAGCCATTATCACGCCCTACAGCTTCTTTTGCTTTAGTGATTTGTGTAAGTAGTAACGATTTATCAAAGTGATACATATTAACGCCGCGGAGCATGCCATTTTGGTCAACATCTTCAATATTAATAAAGTTACTGCCATCTTTTGCCCACACACCTTTTTGCGCATTAAATACATCCCCGCCATGAATGGCTTGGTTACGCATTTCCTTAGCATGCAACTGAGCGGCGGGCGCACCCCACTCCCCTAATGCCATTACGCACAGGGCCATAAAAATAGCGGTTTTCATTACCGAGCCAATAATTTGTAAACGCGACATACCCGCGGCTTGCATCACTACCAGCTCACTATTAGAGGCCAAAGCGCCTAGTCCTGTTAAGCCACCAATAAGTGCTGCCATCGGGAAAAACACCACTAAATCGCCAGGCATACTATAAATGGTATATAACAAGGCGGTCATTATGTCGTAACTACCTCGGCCAACTGATTTAAGCTGCTCTATGAATTTAATTAAAGTACTGATCCCCACCAGCACCATTAACGCAAACCCAGTGGTTTGCATAATGCTGCGACCTAAATACCAATCAAGCGTTTTCATCATACGTGTTGCTCCCGTTTAGTCACGACAGCCTTCAGCCACACACCTAATGGACGGCCTTTAATAATTAATAAACTACCAATAAATAATGCACTTAAGTGAATCCACCACAGACCAATAGAGGGCGGAATTTTACCGTCTTCTACCGCAAACTTGGCCGCGTTAAGTAAAATGAAATACCCTAAATATAAGCTCAAAGCGGGCACTAATTTAGCAAATTTACCTTGGCGTGGATTAACAACACTCAGGGGTACTGCAAGTAAAGTTAATAATGGTATAGATAACGGAATTGCCAAACGCCATTGCCACTGTGCAATTGCTTCAGGGGTGTTAATAGCCATTAATTCACGAGTTGGCACGGCTTCTAACTTACGACGTTGGTGTTCTATTTCTTGCTCGCGAATTTGTACGCTGTAGCCATCAAACTCAGTTAAATTAAGTGAAGGCGCTTCGCCATCGGTTTCGTAACGTTTACCATCAGTAAGTACTAACTGCTGCTCACCATTTTGCGCTTCAATAACAACACCTTGCTCTGCATAAACTAAACGCGCTAAGTCACCTTTTTCGCTATCGGGTAGCTGGGCAACAAAAACTTTGTTGAGCTCTTTGCCGCCATTTTCAATATTATGAATAAATACCACAGCTTTTTCGTTACCGGTTTGCTGAAAACGCCCCGCTCGAAGTGCAGATAAACCAGCATCAGCCTTGGCTTGTTCTTTAAGTTGGTATTCTTGCTCGCTTGCCCACGGTGCAATGTATAAAGTAAGTACGGCAGCCAGTAACGCTAAGATGACACTTGAGATTAGCGTAATACGCACTACATACCACTCACTCACGCCACAGGCTTTAAGTACTGTCATTTCACTGTCAGCGTAAATACGGCTATAAGCTAGAATAATCCCTAAAAATAAACTCAGTGGCAAAATTAACGATGCTAACTGCGGCAACTTAAGCGCAATCATGGCAAACACGAGTTTAGCAGGGATACTCCCCTCTGAGGCATCACCAAGAATAACAACAAACTTTTGCGACAAAAATATGGTCATTAAAGTTAAAAATACGGCGACCTGCGATTTTAAAACCTCAGTGGTCAAATAACGGAAAATTAGCAACATTCGCCCCTGTTAAACATGGAATTTCAATATAGTAATAAAAAACAATGAGTGAACTAGTTAATTCACTCATTTTAAATGAGTATTAAGCACATATTATAAGCCATCAATATTAATTATCCTACCTAACATCACGATATAATGTTGCATTAGTAACCCTTAAGCATATAAAGTTCAAATACACAGTAAGAGTCGAGTAAAATCTACTAATATTAGCGCTAGACCTAAAAATTTAGGTAAAAAGACTAGAAAACACATTTTTAGTCCCAACTTAGCTTCTATAGATGACTCAAAATCAGGAGTGACAATGGAATTCAACGTAAAAAGTGGTAGCCCAGAAAAACAACGCAGTGCATGTATTGTTGTTGGCGTATACGAACCACGCAGGTTATCCCCCATTGGTGAACAACTTGATAAAATCAGCGATGGTTATATCTCAAATTTATTACGCCGTGGCGACTTAGAAGGTAAGCCAGGGCAAGTATTACTATTACACCATGTACCTAATATTTTAAGCGAACGTATTTTACTCGTTGGCTGCGGTAAAGAACGCGAACTAGACGATAAACAATATAAACAAATTATTTCTAAAACCATCAATACCTTAAACGAAACAGGCTCGATGGAAGCGGTATGCTTTTTAACTGAGCAACATGTTAAAGGCCGTGATACCTATTGGAAAGTACGTCAAGCGGTGGAAACAACCCAAGACTGTTTATACACTTTTAATCAGCTAAAAAGTAAGAAAGTAGACCCACGCCGCCCACTGCGTAAAATGGTATTTAACGTCCCTACTCGCCGTGAACTGACTATAGGCGAAAGTGCCATTGAGCATGGCTTAGCGATTGCAGCAGGCAGTAAGCTGTGTAAAGACGTTGCCAATATGCCGCCTAATATTTGTAACCCGGCATACCTTGGCGAGCAAGCCAAAGAACTTGAGACTAATTTTGACAACATCACTGTTGAGCTGATTGGCGAAGATAAAATGGCAGAACTAGGTATGAACTCATACCTAGCAGTTGGTCGTGGTAGTGATAACGAATCGGTTATGTCTATAATTAATTACAAAGGCGCAGGCGATGACCAAGCGCCTATCGTATTAGTTGGTAAAGGCTTAACCTTTGACTCAGGCGGTATTTCATTAAAACCAGGCGAAGGCATGGATGAAATGAAATACGACATGGGTGGCGCTGCTGGTGTTATTGGTGCTATGCGCTCGCTTGCACAAATGCAGCTACCTATAAACGTAATTGGCGTTTTAGCCGGCTGTGAAAACATGCCAAGCTCAAATGCCTATCGCCCTGGTGATATTTTAACCACTATGTCAGGGCAAACGGTTGAAGTACTTAACACCGATGCCGAAGGCCGTTTAGTGTTATGTGATGCGCTGACCTATGTAGAGCGTTTTGAACCAGAAACCGTCATTGATGTTGCAACATTAACCGGTGCGTGTATTGTTGCCTTAGGTGCCCATGCTACGGGGTTATTAGCTAATCATAATCCACTGGCGCATGATTTATTAAAAGCGTCTGAGCAAAGCGGCGACCGTGCATGGCAACTGCCATTATGGGATGATTATCAAGATCAACTTGAGAGCCCATTTGCCGACTTTACTAACTTAGGTGGCCGTGCTGCAGGTACTATTACCGCGGCCTGCTTCTTATCTAAATTTACTAAAAAGTATAACTGGGCTCATTTAGATATTGCCGGCACAGCATGGCGAAGTGGTGCTAAAAAAGGTGCCACGGGTCGCCCTGTTCCTATGCTAACGCAATATTTATTAAACCGAGCTGGCATTAGCGAAGCAACACAAGACTAACAAACCTGTAAAAGGCTTTACAGCCCAATGTAGAGTATAAAATAAGGCGCTTTTAAAGCGCCTTATTTATTGGGTATTAATTGAAGCAAACACCGTTATATGGCAAAATCCCCTTCTTAATTTGTGTGTATTTAATAACAGCACAATCAATGTCATGGGAAATCCCGATACAATGAACATGAATGCCCAGTTTTTCATTTTAAAGCAACAAGATGAGTCATTAGCTAAAGCCGATGATCACTTTGCTTTAGCAGCTCAAATAGCTGGGCAACAGTATCGGCTTGGTCAACGCGTATTTATTTTTGTAGATAGCGAAGTAACCGCCAACAGCATTGACGAAACGATTTGGACATTTGATGCCGACAGTTTTGTGCCCCATAATTTACAAGGTGAAGGCCCTAAGGGCGGCGCACCTGTAGAAATTGGCACAACACCACCCGTTGGTAATCGTAAAGTATTAATTAACTTGGCCAATCACTTACCGGATTTTATTCGTCGGTTTAACCAAGTTTTTGATTTTGTACCCGTAGAGCCCGTAGCCAAACAAGCCGCTCGTGAGCGTTTTAAAAAACTACGCCAACTCGGTGCCAATATCACCACGCAAGATATTAATCGCTAACGCTCACTGCGTACAAAGCTAACTAACTCATTTAAGTACTTATTTAAGGTTCTGTGTAATGGATAAAACCTACAATCCGCAAGATATTGAACAGTCTCTCTATCAAGACTGGGAACAAAAAGGCTACTTTAAGCCATCTGGCCAAGGCACCCCATATTCAATTATGATCCCGCCGCCAAATGTCACGGGTAGCTTACACATGGGCCACGCTTTTCAAGATACCATCATGGATACCTTAACGCGCTTTAAACGTATGCAAGGTAACAATACATTATGGCAAGTAGGTACTGACCACGCAGGTATTGCCACGCAAATGCTAGTAGAGCGAAAGCTTGCGGCAGAAGAAGGTAAAACACGCCACGATTTAGGCCGTGAAGCTTTCATCGATAAAATTTGGGAATGGAAAAACGAGTCTGGTGGCACAATCACTAAACAACTTCGTCGTCTTGGTGCTTCTGTTGATTGGGATCGTGAACGTTTTACTATGGACGATGGCCTATCAGAAGCTGTTAAAGAAGTATTTGTACGCCTTCATAAAGAAAACCTAATTTACCGTGGTAAACGCCTAGTAAACTGGGATCCAAAATTACACACTGCGATTTCTGATCTTGAAGTTGAAAACAAAGACAAACAAGGCCACATGTGGAACTTACGTTATCCACTTGCTGATGGCGTAAAAACACAAGACGGTAAAGACTACATTGTTGTAGCCACTACGCGCCCAGAAACCATGTTAGGTGACTCAGGTGTGGCCGTAAACCCCGATGACGAGCGCTACCAAGACCTAATTGGTAAAGAGATTTTACTACCAATCGTTAATCGTCGTATTAAAATTGTTGCCGATGAACATGCCGATAAAGACAAAGGGACGGGTTGTGTAAAAATAACCCCTGCGCACGACTTTAACGATAACGAAGTAGGCAAGCGCCACCAGATGCCGATGATTAATATCTTCGATAAAGACGCGGCGATTTTAACTCAAGGTGAAACCTACACCTTTGACGGCAAAGAACTTGAATTTGACGCGCCTATTCCTGAGCGGTTACATGGCCTTGACCGTTTTGACGCACGTAAAGCGATTGTTGCTGAATTTGAAGAGCTAGGCCTACTTGAAAAAATTGAAGACCATGGCCTAACTGTTCCTTACGGAGATCGCTCTGGTGTGGTAATTGAACCACTACTTACTGACCAATGGTATGTGCGTGTTGCACCACTTGCTGAACCTGCAAAAGACGCAGTTAAAAACGGCGACATTCAGTTTGTACCTAAGCAATACGAAAACATGTACTTTTCGTGGATGAATGACGTACAAGATTGGTGTATTTCACGCCAGCTTTGGTGGGGTCACCGTATTCCAGCTTGGTACGACAGCGAAGGCAACGTATACGTTGGTCGTGATGAAGCTGAAGTACGTCACGATAATAATATTGCAGATAGCGTAACACTAAGCCAAGACGAAGACGTTCTTGATACGTGGTTCTCATCAGCACTGTGGACGTTCTCAACCCAAGGTTGGCCAGAAAATACCGATGATTTAAAAACCTTTCACCCATCTGACGTGTTGGTAACTGGTTTTGATATCATTTTCTTCTGGGTTGCACGTATGATCATGATGACGCTGCACTTTATAAAAGATGAAAACGGCAAACCACAGGTGCCATTCAAAACCGTGTATGTAACTGGCCTAATACGTGACGATAACGGCGATAAAATGTCGAAGTCAAAAGGTAATGTACTTGACCCACTAGACATGATTGACGGCATTGGCCTTGAAGACTTAGTACAAAAACGTACTGGTAACATGATGCAGCCAAAACTTGCCGCTAAAATTGAAAAAGATACCCGCAAAGTATTTGCAAACGGTATTGAAGCACACGGTACTGACGCACTGCGCTTTACCTTAGCAGCGATGGCTTCAACTGGTCGTGATATTAACTGGGATATGAACCGCCTTGAAGGTTACCGTAACTTCTGTAACAAATTATGGAACGCAAGCCGTTACGTATTAATGAACACAGAAGAGCAAGACTGTGGCTTTAACGATAGCGAAAAACAGTACTCATTAGCTGATCGTTGGATTCTAGGTCAATATGAAGCCACGGTTAAAACCTACACCGAGCACCTTGATAACTACCGTTTTGATTTAGCAGCGAATACATTATATGAATTCACTTGGAACCAGTTCTGTGATTGGTACTTAGAACTAACTAAGCCGGTACTATTTAAAGGCAATGAAACACAGCAACGCGGTACACGTCATACACTTATTACCGTACTTGAAAGCTTACTGCGTTTAATGCACCCAATGATGCCTTACATTACAGAAACAATTTGGCAGCGTGTAGCACCACTTGCAGGGCTTGAAACAACAGGCACTAGCATTATGGTACAAGGGTTCCCTGTTTATAACGCAGCAAGTGTTGATTCACAAGCGATGGATGACTTAGAGTGGGTTAAGCAATTCATTTTAGCGATTCGTAATATTCGTGGTGAAATGGATATCAGCCCAAGTAAGCCGTTATCAGTGTTACTAGCCAATGCATCGAGCGACGATGTGCGCCGTATTAACGAAAATGAATCGTTTTTAGCATCACTCGCTAAGCTTGAAGCATTTACTCTGCTTGAAAACAAAGACGATGCCCCAGCGTGTGCAACCTCTTATGTTGGCAACCTTGAAATTATGATCCCAATGGCGGGCTTAATTGATGTCGAAGCTGAGCTTGCACGTATTAACAAGCAACTTGAAAAAGCAGAGAAAGGCCTAGCGCAAGTGCAAAACAAACTGGCTAACGAAAAGTTTGTTAACAATGCACCTGAAGCGGTACTTGCTAAAGAAAATGCTAAGCTCGCTGAATTTACCGATGCTAAAACTAAGCTACTAGAGCAAAAAGTTAAAATAGAAAGCTTATAATTAAACCAGTACGAATGGCTTATGCCATTCGTAACCAGTTAATTTATAAGTATAAAAAAGCCGCTTACTGCATTTGAAGTAAGCGGCTTTTTTGTGTCTAGGCTCTAGGCTGCTCTAGGCTCTAGGCTCTAGGCAGAATTAGAATGTGTAGTTATACTGCGCGCCTAACAATACTGCATGACCTTTTGATTCAAAAGACCATTGCTGTGGTAGTGTTTCGCTTTCTACTTTTTCAGTAAAGTTTTGTGTTTTACCACGTAATACGCTCACACCTAAATCAATATTTGAGTTTTCATCGATCGCATAGTTACCACCAAACGAGAACCAAAAACGGTCTGTATCAGGGATAGAAATTGATAAATGCTGCTGTGATACAGGCGACTCATCAAACGCAAAACCAGCACGAAGCATTAAGTTTTCGCTGTACTGGTAATCAGTACCAATTGAGTAGCGCATTGCATCAGAGAAATCTTCTGTTTTTTCAAACGCGCTGAACTTGTCACCTGTAGGCGCTGTTACTTGTGCTTCTAATGAATCAAAGCTGCTCCAACCTGTCCATAATACGCTGTAGTGAACGCCTAGCTTTTCATCTAACTGGTGAGAACCAGAGAACTCAGCAATTGCCGGCAATGTGATTTCAACAGATCCTGGTAAAACTTGATTTTGAAGTGGTGATACTGGAAGCTGTGTAAAGTACTCGCCTTCAAAAGTAATGTCTGTTTCTGTGCGGTAATTAAAACCAAAGCGGCTATTTTCATCTAGCTGATACATTAGGCCAACGTTTAAGCCGTAACCCATATCATCACCTTCAAGGTTAACCGCATCAGCACTTGCAGGAATAGATGCAATAACAGGGTTTACAGGAGGTACGAAACCAAACTTACGGATAATCTTCGCTTCTGCGTAAATTGCATTTAAACCAATACCAAAGCTAAACTGCTCTGATACTTTATATGCAACACTTGCGTTCATGTTTACAGTAACAATTTCAGTTTCACCGGCAATTTGGCCAGCTGCATAATCATCGTTAAACTCAGTCGCTAGGCCAAAGTTAGAAAAAGCACCAAAACCAACCGATACTTTATCGTTTACTGGCATAGTGAAATAGCCCGCAGGAATAATCGCGCTTGGTGCGATGCTGTCATCATTTAATACGCTGTTATCTAAACCGTAGGCATTACCTGTGCCTGTTAGGCTCACATCTGGGATTACAGCCATAGCTGCAACGCTAAGTTGCTTCTCTTTAAACAACGTCATTAATGCTGGGTTACGAGAAACCACAGACGCATCGTCTGCTACAGACGCTTCACCTGCGTATGCGCGGCCTAAACCAGATACGTTTTGTTCAGCAAGCTGAAAAGCCGCTGCAAAGGTATCAGCTGAAACAAATGCCAGCGATGCCGCAATAAGAGTTTTAGTAAATTTCATTGTTGTGTCCTTAGCCAAACTCACTGTTTGGATAGCTATGTGTGTTGTTATTAGGATTTCAAACCCGCGTACACTACCTTAATTTTTTATAAAAAACTCTACTAAAATGTTAAAAAAGGCTAAAAAACACGTTTTTTAACGACATTTTAACAACTATTTAAAACTCATCGGAGCAGAAGTGTGCTATTAGAGTATATACTCTAATAGCATTAATTCTCATTTGCATTGACTTGGATTACGTTGCAATTTACACTACCAATGGAATCACCAAGGGAGAAAATAGTGATCATTTTACTTATTATTGCAGGGCTTATTTTTTGTGGTTTAAGTGTTTATTTCTTTTATAAAGCAAATTATTGCGCGTGTACGCAAGCTGGTAAATGTGACAATCCTGTCAATCACTATTGGTTAGCGGCCATTAGCATGGCGGTTATTGCTTTGGTTTTTTGCTGCTTAGCACTGCATGTAGAATTAGGCACGTTACTGTGGATAACGCTAATGGGAAATTGCTTTTTAGGTGGATATATTTCTGCCAAAACAAACAGAAAAAGACGATGCAAAAAGACTAAAGCAGTAAATGTTCTTTTAAAAGTCGAGGCAAATTAATTTTATAATCAGCGGGTTTGACACTTGCTTGTATTTTTATTTCATTATTATTTAAGCTCAAATCAATATCTTTTGCGGTAACATGATGGTTATGTTTTGCGTTATAAAAAAGCTTCACTTTAGGTTTGATTGGGTTTGAATGATTCCCCTCTAGTACCAAGGCCAACCGTTCATTGGTTAACTTAACAATAGTACCCACCGGGTGAACACCTAAGCACTTTATAAATAGCTGTACTAACTCTGCGTCAAATAGCTGTTTATTAGCCAACAAATAACGTAGCGCATTTATAGGCTCATCCCCTTCTTGATGCGGCCTGTCTGCGGTGAGTGCATCGTACACGTCAACAATCGCCAAAATTCGAGCAGGACGACTTATTTTGCTTTCATCAACTCCTCGAGGATAACCAGAACCATCAAGACGCTCATGATGGTTTACAATCATATCTAACATTAAAGTGGTGATACCTTTTGCACCTTTTAATAACCCTAAGCTTTGTGCAACATGCTTTTTTATTGCCGTCATCTCGTTACCTGTAACTTTGCCAGGTTTAGAGAATATTCCTTGGGGTAATTTGGCTTGCCCTAGGTCATGCATTAGTGCACCCATTGCAAGCTCCTGCACTGCTTCGCGTTTATACCCTAAGTATTTAGCGAATACCGCTGTAAAAATGGTGCAGTTGATCATATGACGCCAGTTATAACTATGCTTATCTTTAATGCGAGTTAAAATGGTCATAGCATGTTCATTGCGAAATACTGAGCTGACTATTTCATTACTTATCTCATTAAGTGCATCAGTATTCAGAGACAAGCCTGAGGTTAAATCACCAAAAATATTCTGTAGTTTTCTGTTGTGGGCATCATAACTAACGCTGGCTTTGGCAAACTCTTGTTGCAAGCTGACAACTCGTTTTTTACTGGCGGGCTTTTCTTGATTTGTAGCAGCGGCTTGTGGTTTTTCTTTTACTTTATATTTAGCCGGTACAGCCACATCACTTTTTGTAAAATCAATAAGAAGCTCTAGCACTCCTTCAGTAATTAAACGCTGAATTATAGATTTATCACGAACCAAACCGCTGGTTTTAATTTTTATACCATCCACACTCTCCTGCTGCCTGGTCACGCTATTTACGTACATGCCGGGGATAAGTTCTGATATAGGTAAGGTAACTAGCATAAATGTGAGGGTTTCTATAATTAAGGAATATTTACTCTAAATAGCATTATTTAGCTATAAAAGTCTAGTTTTTGAGTTTAGGGTAATAATAAATTATTAACACTAAAAATCTTTACAATTATTGATAATAAACCATAAGTGCGGCACTGAGTATACGCCTAACGGTGTAAATTAGATTGCTACAAACACTATTTAACGGGGAATAAAATAGTGAGCTAAGCTAAATAGCTATTATCGTTTCAAGGGGGGAAGTAAAACGCAAATGGCGCTCTCGGTAGGGATCGAACCTACAACTCAGCCTCCGGAGGGCCACGTGATATCCATTTCACCACGAGAGCACATTTGTTGCCGCCACATCAACTCGCGATATCAATGCTTTAGCATGCGCAATAATAAAGGCATCTTTGTATAAATACCAGCATGATTCGTTTACATGTCTATAATTTAAACTATTCACTTAACAAAAGGTAAAAAAAGCGCTATTTATTTATATTCTATAAAAAAACAGTAACGCTTTAGACACATATTATCTATTATTGTCACTGGACGGAAAGATTAAACACGAGGAAGTAATTATGAAGTTAATGTCAACAGAACAAGTTGCTGAGTTTTTAGGCGTAAAAGCAGAGCGTGTTAAACGTCTTGCTCGAGAAAGCTTATTAATCGCTAAATCTGAAGATGATAATGGCGAAATGCAATTTGACGCTGATGAAGTAGCAAAATACAAAGAGCTAGCAGAACGCTTTGGTGGGCTTTAACTACCCACTGATGCTATAAGCTCATCCAATTGCGCGCGCAGTACAACAACCTTATTGTTGATGGCGCGTTGCTCATACCAACCAATGCATAACAGTAAATAAACTATCTGGTAACACTCAAGTTTGTGCATAGATAAATAAAATTGCTCTGATGGCGTATATGCTTGATAACTTTTAAGCAAAGCATGCTTAGTTGCACTATCTAAGTTAAAACTAACGGCTAACGCAGCAAGATCAAAGTAAACATCATTTTTTTGAGCGTATTCAAAGTCGATTAAATACACGCCCTGCGGATTAACGACTATATTTTCTTTCACTAAGTCATTATGGCAAAAGCCGTGTTCTATAGGCATATTGGCAATGCTTTTTAGTACTTTATCTATGTGCTTATCAAACTCTTTAAACACCAATAAATGCCGATAGGCTTGCAATTCAAGTGCGATATTCATCGTTTGAGTATCTATCGTATGTGCATGTACTTTAACCAGTTTAGCAAGTAGCGGCATAGCTAAATAAGACTCTGCAACCTCTCCCTCTATATAATTAAAAGCCGCACGTTTATTTTGTTTATCAAGCCAGATAGGTGCAGGGCAAACTTGCTGTTTGCTGAGTTCACACTGAGCTTGAAGCGCGACTTCTGGCCAATATGATTGATAACACTTTAATAAATAAGATTGAGTGTCAGTACGTATTAAAAAGTTATCGTTACTTAAACCATTAACCAAGTACTCTGTTGAGGTTATTATGCTAGGTGCTAAAAACGCACTACAAATATTAACTAACTGAGAATGCGGGTTCATAAATTAGAGTTGCGCCATTGGTTTTGCTTGGCTTTGCTCATATTCTTCGTACCACGTTTTAAACCCCCACGCCGCCATAATGGTATAGAATATAAAAAGCACGAGTGTTGGGTAATAACCCTTTTCGTAATACAAATACATTGATGCGGCATCAATCACTATCCAATATAGCCAATTCTCGAGTACTTTTTTAGCCACGAGATAAGTAGTGACTACTGCAAAGCAGGTGGTAAAACTGTCTAGGTAGGCAAAATCTGCATGGGTGTAATTTTGCATCACGTAACCAATCGCTAATGACGCTAGGGTGGTTAATACTATTAAAATGATATGTCGGTTCACAGGCCACGATGTAATCAACCGTTGCGCTTGATTAGCTTTACCTTTTCGCCACACAACCCAACCAAACACGGCCATGTACATATAATAAAAGTTCAGTAATGACTCCATTAGCAACGCGCCATTCCAATACATAATGGTATAAATAAGCGTACTAAAAAATGCCGCAGGCCAGCACCATAAATTCTCTTTTATGGCTAATAATAAATACGCCATTGATAAAGCCACCGCAATATACTCCCAATGCGACATGGCAGTGAAACCACTAAGTATTTGCGTTATAAAATCCATCATTATAAAACGACCGTATTTGTTAGGAGGTTATTCGGGAGATAAATCGCCCGAGATAAATTTACACACAAAGATAGCTTTACCAAATTGCTCGTATGAATGTTTAATCTCTGTACTGATCACTTGCATTACTAAGTCATAATCACCAAATATTTGAGTCGACATGGTATTCGTGATCACTTTGAGCTCTTCATAGGCATTTACTCTGTCGATAAAGCCTTTAATAAAGGGAATATAATCTTGGTGAAGCGGGTATTTACTGATCTCTACTGATAATTTCATTTCAAACTCAACTTTTTAATTATTTGATTTCAACTAATCATTCAACGCAACTTAAATACAGTGTAAAATTACACTAACACTCAATTTAACTGAGCTTATTATGGCACGCAGAATTACCTATACTTTTAAAAATCAACCGCGCGAGATTAACTTCGCAAAAGATAAATACCACGATATGTATCAGGCTATTGCGGCTGCTGAGGGTATTGATTTAACTAACTACTTAAACATGGTACGCCAAATTGAAATGACCTCTAAAGGGTCATCAGCTGTGCGTAACTTTCGTGACCAAGAATTTGCGCGTATGGGCTTTAGCGATATTTACTTTATAAAAGAGTAGCCATACTCATTAAGCTAACATCACGTTCATGTCAGCAATGTAAACTTACCGCATATCTTTAATAATAAATATTATCGCTGGTACTCATAACTTACGCGCGGTGTAATATTACACAATAACTCGTAAGAAATGGTATCAGCACATTGTGCAATCTCTTCTACTGGTAACTCGGGTCCCCACATAATCACCTCATCACCCACTTCGACGTTGTGCACGTTATTACCTATATCAAGGGTGATCATGTCCATGGCTACACTACCCACAATACCGTAACGATGACCATTTATAATCACAGGTGTGCCTTCTTTCGCATGACGCGGATAACCATCACCATAGCCCAGTGCAACCACAGCCAACATCGTAGGTTTATCACTTTGCCAGCGACCGCCATAGCCTACTTGCTCATGTGCCCCCACATTACGCACTGCTATCACCTTAGTAGTTAAGCGCATTACAGGCTTTAATTGATGATCTTTACCTGTGTGATTGGCCATAGGCGATACACCGTAAAGCATTAGCCCTGGTCGAACCCAATCACCATGACCACTCGGCCACGCTATAATTCCTGCTGAGTTCGATAAACAATGGGCTTGCTCAACCTCTTGGGTTAAATTATCAAACAAAGCAATTTGCTGCACTGTTTTAGTATTTTTTACATCATCGGCACAGGCAAAATGGGTCATTAAATTTATTTTGTTTTGTGCATTTGGGCTGGCTTGTAGGCGCTGATAAAACATATCAAACTGCTCAGGCGCAATACCTAAACGATGCATGCCAGTATTTATTTTTAACCAGCAATTTAAGGGCGCATCTAGCTGCGCACTTTCCAACATTTTTAGCTGTATTTCGTCATGAATAATAGTTTGAAAATTATTCGCCAGTAGAATAGGTAAGTCTTCTTGATGAAAAAAACCTTCTAGCAACACAATCGGTTTTGTAAGGCCACCGGCACGCAGTGCTAACGCTTCATCTATACGCGCAACCGCAAATGCATCTGCTTCATTTAAGTGCTGCGCAATAGTGACTAAACCATGCCCATAAGCATTCGCTTTAAGCACGGCCATGACTTTACTATTGGGCGCAAAGCGTTTTACTTGCGCTAAGTTATGTTCAAGCGCGGTTAAATTAATTTCAGCAGTGGCTAAGCGCATTAGTAATCATCATCTACAGCAGGCCCCGCATAATTATCAAAGCGAGAAAATTGACCTTGGAAAGTTAGGCGTACTTTACCAATCGGACCGTTACGCTGTTTACCGATAATAATTTCGGCAATGCCTTTTTCAGTACTGTCTTCGTTGTATACTTCATCACGATAAATAAACATGATCAAATCGGCATCTTGCTCAATAGAGCCTGACTCACGTAAATCTGAGTTAATTGGGCGTTTATCAGCACGTTGCTCTAGAGTACGGTTAAGCTGCGATAGAGCAACAACCGGACACTGCAACTCTTTCGCTAGTGCTTTGAGTGAGCGGGAAATCTCGGCAATTTCTAAAGTACGATTATCAGACAGACTAGGTACACGCATTAATTGCAGGTAATCGACCATAATCATACTAATACCACCATGATCGCGTGCTATACGACGCGCACGTGAGCGAACATCGGTAGGTGTTAAGCCTGAGGCATCATCAACGTACATTTTGCCTTTTTCCATGAGTAATCCCATGGTTGATGAAAGGCGCGCCCAGTCATCGTCATCTAGCTGACCAGTACGTACTTTAGTTTGGTTAATTCGGCCAAGGGACGCCAGCATCCTCATCATAATTTGTTCTGAGGGCATTTCTAATGAGTAAATAAGCACCGGCTTGTCTTGAGTCATTGCGGCATGTTCAGCAAGGTTCATCGCAAAGGTGGTTTTACCCATTGATGGACGCGCTGCCACAATAATTAAATCAGATGGCTGCAAGCCTGTGGTCATTTTATCAAGATCAGCATAACCTGTACTCACACCGGTCACACCATCTTGTGGTGATTGGTAAAGCTCTTCTATTTTATCAACGGTTTTTTCAAGTATGTTGTGAATGCTTTGCGGACCATCGCTGCTTTTTGTGCGCTGCTCGGCAATTTTAAATACTTTACTTTCAGCAAAATCCAGTAAGTCGTGACTAGTTCGCCCTTCTGGGTTAAAACCTGCTTCGGCTATTTCGTTAGCAACGCCAATCATTTCACGTACTACGGCGCGCTCACGCACGATACTCGCGTAAGCGTCAATATTAGCAGCACTTGGGGTGTTTTTTGCTATTTCGGCTAAATACGCAAATCCACCAATACCTGACAACTGATTATTTTTTTCTAAACTTTCAGAAATAGTGATTAAATCAATTGGATCGCCAATTTCAGCCAGTGCTGTCATCGCCTCAAAAATAAGCTTATGGGTACGGGTATAAAAATCCTGTGACACAACAAGTTCAGCTACGCGATCAAATGCTTGGTTATCAAGCATTAAACCACCTAAAACAGATTGTTCAGCTTCTATTGAATGGGGAGGAACTTTAAGAGTGTCGACTTGCTTATCTGGTTTGGCCATAACTTCACAGTACTAAAATTGAATAGCTCTATTCTATCGACTTGGCGGGGCTGTGCAAATAGCAAAGCAGGAAATCTTTTCCTGCTTTTTGTTACTTGAAATAAAATGGGTGTTTATTGGCGTTTAAGTTCGATAACACCGCTAATAGTATTCATTTCTACGCTAGCATCTGTGCCATTAGTATTAAACTTAATTCCACTTGCAGGGCCGTATTTGGCTTTTTGCACTTGATCGTCAGTTAACTGGTTGTCAATTTTACCGCCAGCGTGTGCTTCTACCTCAAATTGTGCTGATAAATCAGCAGGGAAATAAAACGCAGCGTTGCCACTAACAGATTCAAAACTCACATCAGCATCACTCAGAAGACGGTTAATTCGCACCTTAACTTCGCCATTTACGGTGCTTATTTGTAATTCTTTTATGGCATCTAGATTAAAGTTGATATCACCATTTACGTTTTCTAAGCGAATATCGTTGGCCGTCGAGTTTGATGTAATATTGCCATTAACTGCGCTAAAACGAACTTCACCGCTAGATTGCTGATCATCAATCGAACCATTAACGGTTTCAAATTGAACTTTACCATTAAGTGCTTTTGCCTTGATGTCACCATTTACACTGGTCAGCTTAATATCACCATTAAGATCATTTACAGTAATAGCCCCATTAACTACGTCAATTTCAGTGCCTTTTTGTAACTCTTTGGCCGTTACCGACGCATTAACACCAACAAATTCCAGCGCGCTACTTTTTGGCATAAAAATAGTGAGCGTTGAACCATTGTTGTTATTATCCCAATTAGAAAGTTCAGGCATTTTCACGATAAACTGAGTTTTATTGCCTTGTGTTTTAAGAGTATAACCTTGTGCCTTATCATCAAGTTCACCCGTTACTTTAAACTGGTTTTTATCCCAACCCGTTACTTTAATGTCACCGCGCTGGTTTTCAATGTGGATCACTCCAGCATTGGGTACCTCAATTTGCTGATCTATTTTTTCACCAGCAAATACGGCCATGGGTAATAAAGCGATCCCTAATATTATTGCTTTCATTTATTTCTCCTATATGTGTTGCCAACGCGGTGCATGCACCTTGTTAATTAAATCGAGTTGTTGTTGATAAATTTGCGCTAACATAGACAGTAGCGCCTTGTTTTTCGGTTCATTTTCAAGTGTTTGTTTTATTGCTTGCTCTGCGTCTTCAAGTTCTTGTAACTGCACTTGCCAGTTATCGGTCAATGCTACTTGGCTTTGATATTGAACTAGTAAGCTTTGTTTTTGCTTAGTAAAAAACTCACTCATTGCCACTGCGGTATTTGTCTCTGGTGCTTTAAATAACACCACCGCACTCACTAAAGCCGCGGTAAAACATGCAGCAATAGCGGTGAGTTTCGGCCAATATTTATTAGTATTTATAAAGGGCTGATTATTAGCTATTATTGCGCGCTCAATTCCATCCCACAGTTCTTTTTTTGGTGGGATACTTTTATCTAACTGGGCTAAAGACTCATTTAAATAGTCATCAAAATTTGTTTTACTCATTTTCGTACCACTGCTTTAATAATTGCCTTGCACGATGATGTTGCGCTTTACTAGAGCCTACCGCCATGCCTAACAGGGTTGCAATTTCTTCATGCCTGTAACCTTCTACTGCATACAGCACAAATACCATTCTTGCTCGCTCAGGCAGCCTAACAATTAATTTATCCAGCCCATTTAGTCCGTTACAGTCATTTGCAGTTTGTTCATCCATACCGCTTTGCTCAAAGCTAATTACTTTATTAAGCCAATGTTTTTGCCTACGTACATAACTAATAGCAATATTACTGGCGACACTATAAAGCCAAGTGGAAAATTGCGATCGCCCATCAAACTGCGTTATTTTTTTCCATACTTGTACAAACACTTCTTGGGTAGCATCTTGCGCATGCCCCTCATCGGCTATGAGCCTCAGGCATAAGCCATAAACTTTTGCTTTATGCATGTCATAGAGCGCTTTATAGGCTAACTGGTCGCCATTTTTAACTCGATCAATAAGCATTTTCTGCACTTGATCAGTTATTGGCTGATTAGCGTCCATTAACATCGCAAATCTTTCCTATTTATAATTATGTAATTGCAATTTAACTTATTAGACGCGCAGAAGAATAGAAAGGTTTAAATAAATAAAAAATAAAGGGACCTGAGCCCCTTTATATTATTAAGTTTAATGATAAAAAAAATGAGTTTTAAATAATCGGCTCATCCTCTGGTACTTTATAATACCAGCCTAAAAACACGATTTTAGGTTTCAAATTACCACCGGGGCTATTATTGGCATTTAATAACGCCGAATCAAAGTGAATACCACTCCCCCCATTTGCATTTACTGACGCTCCGCGCACCGTACCAAACAAGGCACCCGAGCCAGTTAGTTTAACTGAGGTAAGAGGTGCATAAATAGCGGCATATATTTGTGAATCGCTCTGAATTAATATGCCATCGTTGCCAACGAATGAAGAAAAAACTTGAAAAGCAGGATGCCCACTTGGCGCTAACCCCTGATCTTCAACAATCACTTTTGCAGACGCCCCAATGTTAAATTTATCTGTAGTAATAATAGTTAAGCTACTACCCGCTTTAACCGTTATTTGGGAGTTGTTTTGCATATCAAATTGACCATCAACAACCCAAACAACATCGCCACCATCAATAGTCACGGCAGCATTACTAGAGAGCTTTACTCCTGTAAAACCAAAAATATACTCGCTCGGTGCCGCATCTGCTGGTATTTGTGGTAAACCACTAAAAATGAATACTTCATCTGTTGTTGCGGTTAAATCACTAAAGCTGCCACTAATTGATTGACCTTGCTTAGGTTCAAACGCATAAACTGCTCCGCCACCTAAAGCAAAGTTGGTATAACTGGTAGTATCATCAATTAAATTAATAACCCGTGCTGGAATATTAATTGGGTCACAGCTAGTGTCTGGGTTAGTAGGATCATACCCAGGAAGAGTAGGATCAGAGGTAGAGACAGCCTCAACTTCGGGGTTTACATTAAATTGCACTGCAGTGTAAGCACTTCCGCCTTGAGCATGGGCACTGTCGCCAAAACTTCCTGAACCGCCATATAATATATCCAGCCCTTCTGCATTTATGTTATCTATAAAAGTACCTTGCGCCATACTTACGTCGCCGTTTACACGAACATACCCTGTAATATGCCCACCACCACGTTGGTAAGAAAAATCGCCTTGAGTTCGAACATTCCCTTCAACGCGCAAAGTACTAGTATCTCTGCCGCCAGAAATTTCTACCCCACCATTTGAGTGTATATCACCTAAAATAATACCGTCGCTTTGTAAATAAACTATCCCGGTGGCTTTAATATCACCTCGGATGGAATCACCACCCACACTTACATCGGCGTCTTCATCAATAGTGGCAACATCCCCTTCACTGGTGTTTGTTTCATCATAAGTACCCAAATCAGAATCATAGCTGTCTATAACACCACTACCACGTAAATTTAAGCCAACACACCCCACCAATGCATTAGTAAATAGTGAGCCTGGTGATGCCGGCACAAACCCATAGCGTGCAACTAAATTACTTTGCGCGTCGTCGTCATAGCGGCTACCTTGGCTGGTGATTTCTATTTCACCCGCGGCATTAATCGCAACCGATGAGCTAAACTTTGAATCACTTACCTCACCAGTACCTGTTATAACCCCTGAATCAGCAACCATCTGAATCATATCTAAGCTGCTGTCATCGTTAAGCTTTTGCTGCATAGCTTGGGCTTGTTCAAAAACACCTTTTTCAGCCAACAAGCGACTATTAATTTTCTTTTGAAAATTACCACTTAATCGTTCTTGAACCACGTTTTCTCTTAATGAACTCAGCACAACAACACTTGAAATACCAAGTAAAATAAGGACTATAACCAGCGTAAAACCTTTATCTCTAATACGTTTCATGAGCCGAATACTCCTGATAAAATAACGCTAGATACAGCTATATTCATCTCCACTGCATTATTAAACTGCCCAGGTAATCCCTCCGGCTTAATATTTACTGTAACCACATTATTATTAATACTAAAACTTAATGTCTCTACGCCCGTTAACAACCTTTCGGGAGTGTCTGCATCTTTCGCACACATTAAGTTATTGTTCTGTAAGTAGTAACGTTCAACAACAGCAACACTAGACACATCACCATTGCACGTAATCACTCCAGCTGGCATGGTATAGGTAATAGTCATTCCGTCAGCCGATACCACTGGCAAATCAAATGATTGCTTAGTACTTCTTGTCAAAACCGTATTACTGTAACGCAATACCTCTTGTGCATTTTCAAGCTCTTTGCTTACTTGAATACCACTTTTTATTGCCGAGTACGACAAACTAACACCTGCTAGCAAAAAAGTGCCTGCAGCCATTGCAACCATTAACTCAACAAGGGTAAACCCTTTTGCAACTCGCCAGTTTTTCATGGGCATTCTCCACTAATGTCAGGATAAGTTGCATTTAAAGTAATTTGATTAATTACATTATCGGTTAGGCGCTCATCCTGCCATGAAATACTGACTTGCATTTCATTAGCGTAACTAGCCGGTAATGACAAACTATAATCGGCAATTTGTGGAGCTAATGACGCTTTAAAAGCAACATCATTAAAAAAGTCGGGGTTATCTTTTTGCAGGGTACATAAATGAGGCCATATTTGCTCTATGGTATTTTGAGCCTGAATTAACGATACCGTATAGTTAAAACTATTAGTAGCATACTGCAATGACTTCAGCTGAGCTGCCGCTAATCCCAACAATGCAATTCCTGCTACAACAACAGCTATCATCACTTCAAGTAACGTAAAGCCTTTTTGCAACTTCATCATGCGCACCCATTTAAAGACACATCAGCTAACCAACTCTGCCCACTTTTTAAAATGCACAGATAATAATCTTTTGTATCGCTAATGCCATCTTTAACCAATATAGTAGCAGCAGCAGATACTTCACCTGTTGCTTTTACTTCACGATCTTGTAGGTTAATTTCTATATTAGAGTAGTTAGAAACAAACTCACGCAACACTTCATCAGAGCCACTTTCAGAACTAACTACCTGCCACTTTGTACCTGCAGTAACTAGTTTAAGATTAACTTCTCGCTTGGCCGCTTCGCTTCGTGCATATTTATATACGCTAATTAATCGGTTAGCCGTTGTTACTATTCGGTCTTGTTGAATCTGCTTTATAAAGCTAGGCACAGCCACTGTCGCTAAAATACCAATGATACTCAGCACGACACTTAGCTCTATGAGTGTAAACCCTCGCGACTTTTGCATTTTATTTACTCCCAACAGTCAGTGCCTTGTGCCTCAACACTGCCATCATGCTTAATTATTAATGCCCCACATCTGTCCGCAGCTTGAGCAGATCCTGTTTTAGGTGTTGCCTTCAACGAGTAACCTCTGTTTTTAAAATCAGCCGTAGCGCCTGTTACTTTATTCGTGGGTGTATAACTAAACGTATAATATTCAGTGTTAGCAGCTGCATCAAACGCATTAGGGTACCCACCATTACGAGAGTAAACTCGTTCTAGCGTGGCACTGTATTGTAATATTTGCTGCTGCACATCTGCACGCCGACTTCGCTCTAAGTAACTTTGATACGAAGGCAACGCAACGCTGTAAAGAATACCTATAATCGCCACTACAATTAAAAGCTCGACTAAAGTAAACCCAGCACAAATAATTCTTTTGTTGTAATTTATTAACATTGATCAAACTTTTATAACCATAAAGCACTAATATAGCTCATACCATAGTTTTGTCAATATTGCAAAAAAGGAACAGAATGAATTAATATACTGAATTTATTAAAGTTAAAGCGGTTTAACTTTTTTAAGAACTTTTAAATGGGGTAGGTTGTTTGTATATATAAGAGAGTAATAAAAACCTGAGTTCTGAATAGTAAATTAATTAGTATCAATTCGCTTGATGAAGTGAGCTATTTTAAGGAAGGAAAATAGTGTCGATAACAAGGAAAAAATTTCGTTATTTAGTTGTTCTAAATGAGGCGTTTTTAATGCAGCTAGCATCTGATTTAGCCCCTCAAAATGATTAAGTATTATTGCGGATTGGTGTAACCAAGCTGCTTTTAGCAAGCTCAAAGCTATTGGGGAAAGTGCCTTTAATTTTGATCAAAAAAAACCGTGCCTAAGCACGGTTTTTTTAACTTAATTTTAAAAAATTAAGCTTCAGCAATAACGATTACTTTAATAGTAGCTGTTACGTCTGAGTGTACTGCGATTGCAACGTCAAATTCGCCAGTCTCACGGATAGTACCTAGAGGTAAACGAACTTCTGATTTAGCAACTTCAACACCAACAGCTGAGATAGCGTCAGCGATGTCACGAGTACCGATTGAACCGAATAATTTACCTTCGTCACCAGCTTTAGATACTAATGTAACTTCTGCTAATGCTTCAAGTTTGTCAGCGCGTGCTTGTGCTGCAGTTAACTGTTCAGCGATTTTTGCTTCTAGTTCTGCGCGACGTGCGTCAAACGTTTCAATGTTTGCTTTAGTTGCAGGAACTGCCTTACCTTGTGGGAAAAGGAAGTTACGTGCGAAGCCAGATTTAACTACAACCTGGTCACCTAGGCCACCTAGGTTAGCGATCTTATCTAGTAGAATAACTTGCATGTTTCTACACCTTTTAAAAACGTGTTAATCCGCTGCTTACTTATGTAAGTCAGTGTATGGAAGAAGGGCTAAGTAGCGAGCACGCTTAATAGCAGTTGCTAGCTGGCGCTGGTATTTAGCGCTAGTACCTGTGATACGGCTAGGTACGATTTTGCCACTTTCTGTAACATAGTTTCTAAGAGTAGCTAGATCTTTGTAATCGATTTGTTGTACGCCTTCCGCTTTAAAGCGGCAGAACTTACGACGTCTGAAATAACGTGCCATGAGATTAATTCCTCAAATAATTCTTTCTATATGCTGAGCATGCAAAACCAATTGGCTAAGGCCGTTACGACCTTCGTGGCGATTTAAAAAACCACTCACTTGCAATGCCTGCCCAACGTGCAAATGTTGAGTCTGTTGTTGCATTTGCTTACCACTGGCAACCACCTGAAGCCTAACATAACTATTACGGTTAAGATCTGCTTCAACTTGCATTGATTTATGTTCTACAACAAAAATACAATGCGGTATGCCCGCGGGGCTTTGGCTAAACTTGGGTGTTTTACAAACTACCCCCGATATAACCAGCTGATTCGTATATGGGCTAACCATTATAGTAACTGCTGACTACGTGCCATGCTAGGACTCAAAACAATTAAGCAGCTGGTGCTTCTTTCTTCTCTTCTCTTACAAGAGGAGACGCTTCAGTTACAGCGTTTTTAGTACGCATAACTAAGTTACGAAGCACTGCATCGTTGTAGCGGAAAGTAGTTTCTAGCTCGCTGATTACTTCAGTTGGTGCTTCAACGTTCATAAGAACATAATGAGCTTTATGAAGCTTGTTGATTGGGTAAGCCAGTTGACGACGGCCCCAGTCTTCAAGACGGTGGATAGTACCACCTGCTTCAGTGATAGAACCAGTATAACGTTCGATCATACCAGATACTTGCTCACTCTGATCAGGGTGAACCATGAATACGATTTCGTAATGACGCATGGATATTCCTTACGGTTAATAGAGCCTTCTACCGTTTCGGCCGGTCGGTTTAAGGCAAGGAATTAATAGTTTAAAAGCCGAAATGAGCGCGCATTTTACGCTTAGTAGGATAATTAAGCAAGCAGCTTTTTTAAGCTTTGATAGATAAGTGTTAAAGGTTTCGGGTTCCGGGAAGACATTATTGAATGATCCCTTTATATCAACAAATAAAATAAAGATAAGTGTTTTATTTTTTTGTAGCAAACGCCGAGCTTTGCTCGCGTAAAAAGCGTGGCTTTTAAATACATTAGCCTATAAACAAAAAACCGATGTTTAAACTAAACATCGGTTTTTCTTTGGCTAAAAGCTGACAGCTAAAAACTGACCGCTTGTCTTCATCACTTCCCTATCGCTTCTTTGGCGAATAGGTGTTTGATTGGACCAAGGTTATCAACGAGTGAAAGCCCTACTCCCCGAATCAGCTTTTTAACTGGGTTTGCACCTTCAAAAAGCTCTTTTAGTCCTTGCATCATGGCGATGTGTTTTTGTGCGTCGAGCTTGCGGGTACGTTCGTAATCACGCAGTGTGCGCGTACTGGCAAATTCTTTGGCGTCTTGACTTAACAGTTCAATTAAATAAGCGGCATCTTTTAGGCCAAGGTTCATACCAAGCCCTGCTAATGGATGAATGGTATGCGCTGCATCGCCCATTAACACCACCTTGCCATTAACCCATTGTTGGGCGTAACGCATTTTAAGTGGAAACGCGACGCGCTTACTTTGCACTTCACATAAACCACATTGGCCATCTATAGCAGCCATTACGGCTTTATTAAAAGTGGTGTCGTCCATTGCTAACAATTCATCACAATGATTGGGGCTGGTTGACCACACAATTGAGTGAGTATGCTCATCGCTCAATGGTAAAAAAGCTAGCGGCCCGGTTGGTAAAAACACTTGGCGTGCGGTATTTGCATGTGACTCTTTGGTTTTAACTGTCGCGACTAAGGCATGGTGATCGTAATCTTTAAAGCTCAGCGCCATATTAAACTGTTTACGAATCGCTGAATTTGCGCCATCGGCCGCTACCAGCAGCTTAGCAATAATAGGCTCGCCAGTTTTTAAATTAATAAATACATCAGACTCGCTTTGATGTATTTGCTGATACTCGGTATCAAACATCAGTGTGGCATTACTTTGCTGCTCAAGCTCTTTTATTAGCGCAAAGCGAATAATATCGTTTTCAACAATGTGCCCTAAATGCTCAAGCTCAAGTTGCTCGTTATTAAAGGTTATTTTTCCAAAGCTGTCGGCATCGCGTACATCCATGTGCGTATAAGCACAAGCACGCTCAGCTATTATGTGTGGCCATACATTTAATTGCTCCAGCAAGGTTTGGCTGGCAATACTTAGTGCACTAACTCGTAAGCCATAATCATCGCTAGGTGGAGCTTGAGTTGGCGCAGCATCTAACACAGCCACACTAATATTTGCTTTAGCAAGCCCGAGCGCCAGCGTTAACCCTACGCAGCCACCACCCACTATACAAACCTGTACTTGTTTCATAAACGTGTACCTTGTTTAACTTGTCCCATTAATTGTTTTGCTAATGGAGCTTTTAATACGGGGAATAAATCCATTGAAAATAGCCCAATACTACGACCAAGCGCTAACACCCGTGATGAGTTTGAAAAAAGTCGAACCAAGGCATCGGTCAATGTCATCACGGTTTTTATATCATCACTGCGCTTGATTGAATATTGACGAGTAAAAGCATAGCTACCTAAATCATGTTCACTGTTTGCAATTAAGTTACTCAGCACTTGTACATCTCGCAGCCCTAAATTAAAGCCTTGCCCTGCAATAGGATGAATGGCGTGTGCCGCGTTGCCTATCACCACTGTGCGGTGCGCTGTTAACGATTCTATTTGCCCATAAACTAAAGGGTAACTAGCGCGCATACCGACTTTTATAAACTGTCCTGCACGATAACCAAAGGCGGTTTGCAGCGCACTTATAAAATCTGGCTCACTTAGCGACATATACTGCTCAATATGCTCTTGACGCATACACCATACTAACGAATAACGGTTATTACTCATGGGTAATAAAGCCATAGGGCCATTTTGGGTAAACCGCTCAAACGCCTGATGATGGTGCCCACCAGCGACTTCTATATTGGCAATAATCGCACCTTGTTCATAAGGCTGGGTATTGAAGCCGAGCCCCAATAAATTACGAGTTGGCGACGGTGCACCGTCGGCAATCACCAACAGCTTAGCACTGAGTTTTTCGCTACTTTGTAATGTAAGTTCATTACTATCGGCGTTTTGTTTTATCGCTGTTACGCTATCTGGGCAAAAAAGCGATATGTTTGATTGCATTAAACGCTGATGCAGCGCTCTGCCAAATGGGTTTACCTCTACCACATAACCTAATGAGGGTTTTGCAAATTCATTACACTGTATATGGGTTTTACCAAAGTGCCCTTTGTCTGACACGCTCACTTTTTTTATGGCGGCAGCATAGGGAGCGTTCATTTCAAATAAATTGAGGCTTTGTAAATACTCTACCGACTGCTGGGCAAGTGCGATGCTTCTGTCATCAAAGCTTGGATGATAATCAGTGGTTACTTGATTTGCTTCAATTACAGCAATATTTAAGCTGGGATTTTTTTTACTTATACTTAGAGCACAACTTGCGCCGACTAAACCACCACCAATTACTACAATATCAAACTGCTTAGCCACTTTTATCTCCAAGCTTATGCGTTTTTAGCGCTTTGCATTAACGCTTCTATTTCACTAATTGTTTTAGGCACGCTAATGGTTAAGTTGTCGTGACCTGAATTAGTTACTAATAAGTTATCTTCAATACGAATACCTATACCTTGGTATTTTTGAGGCGCATTTGAGTCTTTACTAATATACAGCCCAGGCTCAATGGTTAGCACCATACCCGGCTCTAAGACACGCTCTTGGTTATTAACCTTGTAATCGCCCACATCATGAACATCAAGTCCTAACCAGTGACCAAGGCCATGCATGTAGTATTCTTTACAGGCACCTTGTGCCATTAACTCATCAAAATCGCCGGTTAAAATACCTAAATCAAGTAACCCTTGGGTTAGTACTTGCATAGCGAGTTTATTTGCCCGAGATAAAAGGCCACCGGGTTTTATCTCGCTAAAAGCGACTTCTTGTGCTTTGAGTACAATATTATAAAGCGCAGCTTGCTCAGTGCTAAATTTACCGTTAACCGGGAAAGTACGCGTTATATCGGCGGCGTAGCCTTGTAGCTCACAGCCTGAATCAATCAGCACTAAGTCGCCATTGTTTAATACGTCGCTATTTTGGGTGTAGTGCAAAATATTGGCGTTATCGCCACTGCCAACAATAGTGCCATAAGCAGGATGTGGCGCACCGTTCATTGCATAGTGATGATGAAGCTCTGCCTCTAATTGAAACTCGGTTGCGCCAACGTGGGAAAAACGCATGGCTCGCATATGTGCTCGAGCGCTTATTTCACAGCCTTCACGCATAATGTTAATTTCGCCTGGCGCTTTAAATAAGCGCATTTCATGCAATAAAGGGCGAATATCTTTAATTGTACTCGGTGCGGTATCCCTTTTTTTAGGGGCACTGCGCAAAGTGTTAAGCATTGAAAATACTTTGCCATCAAAGGCAGGATACGTCCCTTGTGCATAAAATAAAATATGTTGGCCGTTCACCAAATTCAATAATTGTTCATTTAGCTCACTAAGTGCATAAGTTTTGTCGAATAAGTATTCGCTTTGTGCTTTTTCAAAACCAATGCGTCTGCCGCGCCATACCTCTGCGAGTTTGTCTTTATCTAAACAAAATAATAGTGAGGGTGTATCACTGTTTTTGCAAAGCACCAACACGGCATCGGGTTCGTTAAAACCAGTTAAGTAAAAAAAGTCACTGTCTTGTCGAAACGGATAATGAGTATCACGGCTACGCGTGAGCTCTGTTGCAGCGGGAATTATAGCAATACTGTTATTATCCATTGCCGCCAATAAACGCTCGCGGCGCGCTTTAAACTCTGACTTTTGTATTTCAACCATTAATAACTAACCCATTACTTTTATTGTGTTGCTCAATTAATGCAGTGTTTTTTTGTTGCTTTGTGGATTTTGCTCTTTGCCTAGCTCAGCAAAACACAGAAGCGCCGATACGCGTACGTACTCAATCACTTCATGCAGTGCTTGGCTATCTTCTTCGGTTTCTTCAAAGGTTGTATCTAGGCGTGTAATCTCGCTAAAGTCACTGATCACTTCTTTTACATCTGCCGACAGCTTGCCATAGTCTTTTTGCTTTAAGCCAAAGCCCAACATAAACCCAGCTACCCATGATACGAGCCCGTTGGCCTGATCGATGAGTGTTTCGTCATCACTAGGTAAAAACAAGTCAAATTGAAACTCTTCGTTATTAAAACTTTCAACCACTTGTTGATAAATTTGGCCAAAAAACTGTTTTAAATCGTTGCTAAACGACTCGCCATCATTAAATACATCGCTCAGTAAGCCTAAATACTCTTTATCGTCAATGCTTAGCCCACAAGCAAGTAAGCCGCTAATAACGCCATGCGCTTCTGCGGGTGATACAAATATTTCGTTTTTCTCTAAAAGAAGTTGGGCTTTTTCGTAATCTGGTAAGTTATTCATAATGACGTCTTCGCTTTGCTAATTAAAGCAATGCTACCACTCGATAAAAAGCAACTCCAATGAATTCTATGACTGAGGTCAAAAGCAAGCGATTGAAAAGCTGATTAAGTTCAAAAAGCAATCTTAAAAGTAAATACAAGATTAGGGTCTGCTGATCCTTCAAGGTTAAATTTGCAGCAGTCTGTTTGGTATTTAGGCAAGGCAGAGCCTATGTGGTGTGGTTATTCCCCATAAATAGGTGATAACGCAGCATCAATGCCAAACAGGCGCTGCCCTTCGGGTTCTGCCTAGGGGCGATTTACTCTTTGTTGCTTGGTTTTGACTTAGCCCACTAGGTTACAAACCTCGCGCCGCGATTAAACCACCCCTAGTTTGAACAAATTGTAATCCGCAAAGGTCAACAGACCCTAAATTTGCAGGAAAACTGAGCGAACAGTGTAATTTTTTACGATTGGGGTTTAAGGATTGGAATATGTCTTATATACTGAATTTGTTCCCTGGGGTGCAGGAGCTTGGTTAAGTCCCTGAGCCGATAAATTTTATACCAGGATTTTTGTTCGTCTACTATTGTGCAAGCTCGGCATGTACCGAGAAGCCTACGGTAGACCGCAGATTTCCGCCCTGAAACCTCAAGGTTTCAGGACTGACACCGGGCACCGCATGCTCGGGGAACACCTTCCTTTACAGCTTAGGTTCTCAAGCATTTCTTAGACTAAATATTCCCTATCTTTCGTCTTTAAATATATCGAACTGCGTCTCCACAGCCCGATATTTAATTTTATTTCTAACGCCTATCCCTTTGTCTTTCTAATGCCTAACACTACTTAAACCAACCTTGAAAGCGCTCCATAAGCATATAGTTAACTGGAACAAGTAATAAAGTTATAAAGGTCGCAAATATGATCCCGAACCCTAAGCTCACAGCCATAGGAATTAAAAACTGCGCTTGAGTCGCCTTTTCAAACAGCAATGGCATTAAGCCTATAAAGGTGGTTAAACTAGTGAGCATAACCGGTCGAAAACGCGCTACGCCAGCAGTTTTAACCGCTTCCATTAAATCGAGCCCTTCACTGCGCTTCTTATTAATAAAATCAACCAGTACTAACGAGTCATTCACAACCACACCAATTAACGCAAGCATGCCTAGTAAGCTCATTATGGTAAGCTCCATCCCCATTATCCAATGACCGATTACCGCGCCTATCATGCCAAAAGGAATAATACTCATCACCACCAGCGGTTGTAAGTATGATTTAAAGGGAATGGCGAGTAATCCATAAATGACAAAGAAGACAAAGATCATTCCCCACAGTAACGAACCAAACGATTCGCGCTGCTCTTTCGCTTCGCCTTCAAGAGAGTGGCTAACACCTGGGTACTGTTGAACTAACTCATCTAAATAAGCCTTTAAATCGGCTTGTAAAACGGTCATATTGGTATCGGTTTTTTCTACATCTGCCGATACATTAAGCGTACGGTAACGGTCGATACGGGTAATAGTTGATGGGCTTTGACCCGGTACTAAAGTGGCTACGTGCGATAACGGCACTCGCCCACCATTAGGCGTTTGTATTAATATATCTTTTAAATCAGCAACTGAGCGTCTTTCATCTATAGGTAAGCGCACCATAACGCGCACATCATCGCGCCCGCGTTGAATGCGTTGCACTTGTACACCAAAAAATGAGTTACGCACTTGCCTTGATACATCAACCCTATTTAGCCCAAGGGCTAATCCTTGCTCTGTTAACTCTATTTGCAGCTCTTCCTTACCGTCAGACATGCTATCGGCAATATCAAATACACTGGGGTACGTCGCTAAACGTTGTTTAATTTGCTCAGCAACAGTTTGCAGTGTGCTAATAGAATTACCCGATAATTGAACATCTATAGGGTTTGAGCTTCGGCCTATCTCAGCTCTGAATGTTAAGCTTTCAGCTCCTGGCACTATACCTATCAGTTGCCGCCACTCTTTTACCAATTCACGCGAGCCGATATCTGACTCTCGCTGTTCTGCTGGGGTGATTTCAAAGCGCACACTACCCGAGTTAGCAGCCCCTCCTCTTCCACCAGTGCTGGCTAAAATGTTAAGGATAATACTTTGTCCTGTTTCTTCATCTTGATACTTACGCTGAAGCTCTCTGGCTTTATCTGACATATCAATAATGTATTTATTGGTAACCTCAAACGGGGTGCCTGCAGGAAAAGTTAAATTAACGCGTACAGTTTCACTTGGGATCCGCGGGAAGAAAATAAACTTAGTCCAACCACTGGTGATCATAGTTAAAATAATTAAAAATACGCCCATAAATAAACTGACTGTAGCCAATTTATTACGTAGTGCTAACCCCAATACCGGTTGATAATATTTTAAAATGGCATGTTCAAAACCATCTGCAAAACGCTGTTGAAGTTGTTCCAATTTAGAGCCTTCGCCTTTTTGTTGACGCAGTTTGATATATTTTAAATGCGCAGGTAAGACAAATTTAGACTCTATAAGAGAGAATAATAAAACAGGAATAACCACCACCGGAATTTGCGCAAAAATAGCGCCGCGAGCGCCTTCTATAAAACCTAAGGGTAAAAAAGCAGCTACGGTTGTAAGTACCCCAAAAGTAACGGGCGTAGCAACTTCTTGAGTCCCTTTTATGGCAGCCTCTTCACCGGATTTAGCAGTTTTTAAGTGGGTATACACGTTTTCCCCAGTGACAATGGCATCGTCCACCACAATCCCCAGCACGAGTATAAAACCGAATAAGCTAATAACATTAATGGTGACACCAAATGCCGCCATTGCCATAAATGCACCCATAAACGAAACCGGGATACCAATAAACACCCAAAACGCAATGGCTGGTCTTAAAAATAAAGTCAGCAATCCCAGTACTAAAATACCACCTTGTAAGGCATTACTAGTCAGTGTTGCAATACGGCTCTTTACTACCTCTGAGTCATCATCCCAATAGCTCAGGTAAAACCCTTGCGGTAAATTAGCTTGCTCACTGGTAATATAATTCTTAACTGCATCAGCCACTTCTATCGCACTTTGCGGACCAATACGATACACATCTATAAAAGCCGCTTGCTTACCATTAAAGCGGGTGCGCACGGGGGTTTCTTCAAAGTCATCGTTAATGGTTGCGATATCACTTAAACGAATAATGGTGCCATCAGCCTGATTTTTTATCACTATGTTGGCAAATTCATCTTTTCGATAGGCTTGCCCTTTTGAGCGAATAAGTACATCACCGCCCTCTGTTTTAAGATTACCGGCAGAAATGTCTGAGCTTGAATTAGCAATAGCGCTAGATACTTGTGCCAGGGTTAAATCGTATTGGCGCAGCGTGTCTTGGCTTACTTCAATTGCCAGCTCATAGTTGCGTACGCCGCTTAGTTCAACTTGGGTAATAGCCGGAATTCGCAGTAATTGATCACGTACTTGCTCTGCGTATTCTAAGGTTTCTTTTTCGTTGTAGTCGCTTGAAACTGTAACAGCAATTACTTCACGCTTACGCTGGATTAACCCTATTACTGGTTTTTCTGCATCCGCTGGAAAAGTATTAATGGCATCAACACGGCTTTTTATATCCGCTAACAGTTCACGCTCATCGTAGCCGGTATCAACTTCGACACTGACTTGTGATGATCCCTCAGAAGAGCGACTTGATATTTGTTTAATACCTTCGAGATCTTGTAATGCTTCTTCTATACGTATGGTGACCCCTTTTTCTGCATCTTCAGGGGTTGAACCACGTAAGCTCACGCTAATATTAATCCGATCAGAAACAAACGAAGGGAATACTTCTAAAGGCAATTTAGAAGAAAGGCTGAATAATCCACCCAACACAATACTAATGAGCAGTAAATTGGCAGCCACATGGTTACGAGTAAACCAAGCGATCATGGCTGCTCTCCTCGTTTTTGTGCCTTAGGAGTAGCACCCATTACCTGTACAGGTGTACCTGAACTTACCTGCCCAAGCGGTGTTAACACTAACTGGCTACCAGCTTCTAAACCTTTTTTTACAATGCCTTGCTGTGCATTTTGCCATGCTAAGGCAATATTTTTACGCTGTAGTGTGCCATTTTCAACCACATAAACATAACTGCCTTGATATATCGCACTATTAGGAATAACGAGTACCTGAGAGGCGACTTTGCCATTAATTTTAGCTTTAACGTATTGGCCTATTTTTACTGGGTATTGATTATCACTGGTTGATTTATAAGGGTCATTAATTTTAGCCACCACATACAATTGCTGAGCGCTTTTATCTATTGCGCCCTCAGTACGAATAAGTTGGCCTTGCCATTGTTGCTCGCCAATTAAATCTGAAGTGAAATTAACCGCTGAGCCACGCTGATTTTTAGCACCATCTCGATATTGCTCAGGTAGATTAATAAAGGGCAGATCTTTATTCTTTATCGGTAAGCGTATTTCAACACTGTCGGTTGCATAAATGGTCGCTAACTGCATATTGTTAGATACTACCTGACCTAAATCAACGCTGCGGTTTAATACTCGCCCAGCATATGGGGCTTTAATTTTAGTACGTTCAAGATTTAGTTGCGCTTTTTCCAATTGTGCTTGTGCAGACAAAACCTGTGCTTGCGCTGCAGCTAGCTGCGGCTTTCTAAGCACTAAAATACTCGGTTCAGACTCATTACCTAAACGTTGCCAATCGGTAAGCGCTTGGCGGCCTCGCGCTTGCTCTTCTAATAAGTTTTGCTCGGCATTGAGTAAATTAGCTTGTGCTGATTTAACTTCCGCTTTTAAATCGCGATCATCTAGTTGCAGTAATACATCGCCTTTTTCAAAAAAGCCGCCTTCGCGGAACTGCTCATTTATATCAATAATCAGCCCAGAAACCTGAGCCACCAACATACTTTGAGTCCGTGGTTTAACCGTACCAAAGCTATCAATTTCAACGGGGTAGTCAATTAACTGCAATGGTTTTACCGCTACATTAATTTTTGCTTTTGGCGGTGCTGAAAAACGTGATGCTTTAGGCGGGTTTCCCTTAATAAACATCACCAAAAAAATGGTCGCTATAATGATAGCGGCAGGAACAATTATTTTTTGTTTGTTGAGTTTCATAGTGCTTGCTCATCCTGTGCGGATCTTGATTTTGCAAAGTCGCCCCCAAGAGCAACATGTAATTTAATGCGATTTGTGAGTAATTGGTTTTTAATTTCAATCAGTGAACTTTGTGCATCAAACGAGCGTGCTTGTGCATCTAATACGGTGGTGTAGCTCACTAAGCCACTTTGATATTGTTCAAACGATAGTTGTTCGGCGGCTAACGCATTCTCTTGTGCTTGTAATGTACTTTGGTAGCGCGCTTTGAGTGACTGCTGTTGCGAAATAGCATTTTCAACATCGCTAAATGCATCATACAAAGACTGCAGATAAGCTTGCTCTTGCTTTTGCGTTTGTAAACTGGCTATTTCTTCGTTGGCAGCAAGTCGCCCACCATTAAAAATAGGAGCTGAAATACTACCTATCAGAGACCATGCTAGGCTTGATGGAGAAAATAAGTCGCTTACCCTGCTAGTACTATCACTTAAGCCCGCACTTAAGTTTAAACTTGGGAAACGCTGTTTATGAGCATAAGCCAGTGAAGCATCTGTGGCTAACAATTGATACCAACTAGCACGCAATGTGGGTTTACGAGTAATAAGCTCTGAGGGGAGACCAAGAGGAATATCGTCATTAATAACGGGTAAGTCGTGATTAGCCGCCAGTAATCCTTTTGGATACTCGCCCAACAAGCGCTCAAGACGACGAGCAGATTGACTTAAATTTGCTTGCTGAGTGGCTATACGTGAGCGTTCATTATTTAATTCGTTACGCGCCAAATAAACATCTAACGCTTCATTTAAACCTTGGCGATAACCCGACTCAATAATCTCGAGGTTTTGTTTAGCATTAGCTTCTCTGCGCTTAAATAAATCAAGTAATTGCTCTGCACTGATTAGGTTAAACCAATTAGTTACAACATCTGCAATAAGCTGTTGTTTAGCCTGCTCATAACGAGCTTGCTGAGCAAGGTAGTTAAGATTGTCCCTGCGTTTTGCGTTTGAAAGCTTACCCCATAAATCAATTTCATAACCTAACTCTAACGATACAGAGCTCGAATTATTATAACTAACAGGGCGATTGTTTTTACTGCGCCCCACCCGTGATGAAATATCTAAGCTAGGCCACAATGCAGCACCAGTAATAATTAATTGTTGTTTTTGTATTTCTACATCGAAACGCTCTTGTCGTAGTTGTTGATTATTTTTAAGCGCTTGCGTAACTAGCTGCTTTACTGTTGGTGAAGCTAGCTTATTGAACCAAGTATCGTTTACGGCTATTACCGATTTAGCGGCAGCTTGCTGCCATTGGGTAGGTAGTGCACTCGGCGCTCGCTCACGTTGTTGCGGGTTTAAATTACTCGCACAACCGCTTAGCATTATAATGCTTATTGCTAATAAAGATGGCTTACATTGCCACATCATATTTAAACCTGATTAGTGCTATTTATGAATGTTATTCAATCACTTTAGCAAACTTTGCTCAATTGACTTTACATAACATTACATAGCTTGCGATGAAATTATAAGTTCACTCAATACGCCAAGTGTTAACACAATGATCACAAAAAAATCAGCAAGCCAACTTTTAATCAAAAAGTTAATTTAAACTCTTAAAAAGTGAATATAGAAAAGACGGCAGGATTTACTGTTGGCATTACACCAGCTAAAGCGGAATAAAATTATAAATATATTTTGAGATGGAAGGTAGTTTGATGCTGAGCCAAATTTAGAATAGAAACAAAAAAGCCCCGCATATGCGAGGCTTTGTATAAATGGTGCCTCGACCCGGCAAAAAATTGTCAGGAACAATTTTTAACATCTAAAAGGTGGCCCGAAGGGGAAAATACAAGGATGTATTTTATAATCGAACGTAGTTCGATGCCGAACAATAGCTCAGCTAAATTCAGAAACAAAAAAACCCCGCATGTGCGAGGCTTTGTATAAATGGTGCCTCGACCCGGCAAAAAATTGTCAGAAACAATTTTTAACATCTCAAAGATGGCCCGAAGGGGAAAATACAAGGATGTATTTTATAATCGAACGTAGTTCGATGCCGAACAATAGCTCAGCTAAATTCAGAAACAAAAAAGCCCCGCATGTGCGAGGCTTTGTATAAATGGTGCCTCGACCCGGAATCGAACCAGGGACACGAGGATTTTCAATCCTCTGCTCTACCAACTGAGCTATCGAGGCACTTAAACAGTGCAAATAGTTAAACTAACTATTTAAATAAATGGTGCCGACTAACCGAGTCGAACGGATAACTTAGATGAGTTACTGATTACAAGTCAGTTGCTCTTTTAAATTATCTAAAATAAATGGTGCCGACTAACCGAGTCGAACGGTTGACCTACTGATTACAAGTCAGTTGCTCTACCAGCTGAGCTAAGTCGGCACACTAAACTGTGTGCTAAGGCACTTCATCAATTTTAAAGATTGATAACTTCTTTGTAAATGGTGCCTCGACCCGGAATCGAACCAGGGACACGAGGATTTTCAATCCTCTGCTCTACCAACTGAGCTATCGAGGCACTTAAACAGTGCTAGTTTAACGTTATTGTAAACATTCAACTAAAATAAAATGGTGCCGACTAACCGAGTCGAACGGTTGACCTACTGATTACAAGTCAGTTGCTCTACCAGCTGAGCTAAGTCGGCACACTAAACTGTGTGCTAAGGCACTTTATCAATTTTAAAGATTGATAACTTCTTTGTAAATGGTGCCTCGACCCGGAATCGAACCAGGGACACGAGGATTTTCAATCCTCTGCTCTACCAACTGAGCTATCGAGGCACTTATACAGTGCTGATTAAAAATCTAAACAGATTTTTAATGCAATTCCCACCAAACTCTACTGACTTGGCTATCTGGGCGTGCGGCGTATTAAACGAGTTTTGCCCTTACAAGTCAACTTTTTTTTTATTCTTTATAACCGTTTGAACGGTTTTCAAACAACTAACCAGCATTTTCGTTAACACCGTGCATTTATTCAACAAAAGAGTTTAAAAAACGTAGTGAATTATTTTTTTTAGGTGTTACGATTGGTCCATAACTTTCGGTACAGGCTTACCGTTTTAATAATAAGACCACAGGAAAACTCATGCAGAGTAAGTTCTCTTCAGCAATAAAAGGCCTACTACCTTTATTTTTAGTTAGTAACCTTATAATAACCACATTATCTATAGTCGCCTATTCGCTTTACTCACAAAGCAATGCTAAGAACAATGAACTTTCCTCAGCCTCCACCATCGCGGTCACTAAACTTGCTGAAAGTCTTGAGCAGCCCATTGTAGAAGCACTAACATTATACGGACAAGACAAGGCCAAACCACTTTTTGACATTGCAAGCTTACTCAACAATGATTTTAAATATACCCTGCACCGTTTTAATGCCAACAATCAAGCAGAGCTAATTTATAGCAATAATAATAATTCAATTGCACCTTTAGCCATTAATAAGCACATTAAACAACAAGGCATACTGCATCATGTTATTTCATTGGATGGGCAGATCATTGCTGAACTTATTATTGAGCAAAAACAACCTTTAACTTTACCTTCGCCCCAAAGTTCACTAATGAATGCCTTTTTTACCGGTATTGTAGCTCTAATAGCGCTGTTTTTATTAGCCATAGTGTTTAATAAGTACATTAATAAGCGATTACATAAAAACACCGACTCTCTCACTCAAGAACTCAAAGCAATTACACAAAATGATAATTATCAAAGCACCCTTAATGAGCAGCTTGAAGGGGGATTAGAAACTGTAGCTCAACAAATTAATTTATTACTGAAAAAAGTAAGCATGGTTCAAGCTGACGACCAAGCTGCACAAAAAGAATTAAAAAAGCTTCAAACAAGCCTTGAAACAGAAGTACAAAGCAGAACCTTTGAATTAGAAAAACAAACCCAAAAAGCGTTAAAAGCCAGTGAAACTAAAACCACCTTTTTAGCCACCATGAGCCACGAAATAAGAACACCTATGAATGGTGTTATTGGTACTATTGATTTACTACGCCAAACAGAACTCGATGGTGCACAACAACGTTTAAGTACTATTATTCGTGAATCTGCATTTTCGTTACTGAGTATTTTAGATGATATTTTAGACTTCTCTAAAATTGAAGCTGGAAAGCTCAACATAGATCCAGTTCCATTTTCTGTTGCAGATACACTAGAAGAAGTCGCCAAGGTGCTGTCATCGGTTGCTAAAAATCGCCATCTAGATTTAGATTTATCAATTGCCCCCGACATCCCCAACAACCTTAAAGGTGACTCCGTCAGAGTGCGCCAAGTACTATATAATTTATGTAGTAATGCCATTAAGTTTACCAGCACCAATGGTACAACGCAGGGTAAAGTAAGAATATCAGTAGAAGTAGCACATAACACCGCCGATCACTTTACATTGCGCTTTTGCGTGAGTGATAACGGTAAAGGAATGAGCCAATCTCAATTGAGAAAAATCTTTAACCCATTCACTCAAGCGGAAAGCTCTATTACGCGAGAGTTTGGTGGTACGGGGCTTGGTCTTTCTATTTGTAAAAGCTTAACTGAGCTAATGCTTGGAAGTATTCATGTAACTAGCCATGAAGGTATTGGGAGTGAATTTACTGTCGAGTTGCCTTTTTCCACCGCAGGTAAAACTGAATTTGCCCACAAAAACACTCTCAATGGCAAACATGTCATTGTTGTTAGTAGCAACGCTGAACGTGGCAAAGTCATTTATCGTTACTTGTCATTTATGGGCGCTAAAATAACTTACTCTCACGAGCAGCAAGATATAGAAACGCATCAAGATACCAAGGATATTATTTGGGTTGTCGATGGTATTGATGACATGAGTAGTATCAGTACCCTACTAAGAAGCTTGCTCTACTCATTAGAAGATAATAACCAGCAAATGGTGGTGTTAAGTAAATTAGATGAAGCGGTAATTAATCATAAAAATATTTTCTATATTAATGCTTCCCCATTGTGTAAATCTAACTTTATGCTTTCAATTTTGGTAGCTGCCGGCTTACATAAACCTAAGCAAATTAAAAAAGCCAAAACTATGAACCACTACCTAAGTTCTGAAGAAGCGCTGGCTGCAAATAGACTGGTATTATTGGTTGAAGATAACCTATTGAACCAAGAGGTACTCACCGAACAATTACATATACTAGGGTACAGTGTAGAAGTGGCTAATAACGGTGAAGAAGGCCTAGATATGTGGCGTAAAAATAGCTACTCGCTCATTTTAACCGATTTACATATGCCAAAAATGTCTGGCTACGACATGGTTGAAAAAATTAGAGAAGAAGCTTCATTACTGGAATCAATCGACGCGCAACCATATATTATTGCTGTCACTGCCAATGCGCTAAAAGGCGAGAGAGAGCGATGTTTAGCAGTGGGTATTAACGACTTTATCACTAAACCTATTGAGCTAAATGCACTAGAAGACACATTAAAACAATGGAGTGACTTATACAGCAAACAACCGAAAAAAGTTAGTTCGGCTGAAAAGCCAGTTATACCTATTGATATGGAATCGGCAAATAAGTATATAAATGGTGATGACGCTAAAATAATCCGCTTTTTTAAAATGTATTTAGAACAAAGCCAAGAACAAATTAAAGTGATTAACTTTGCAGTATTACAAAGCAATCAGGCGGATGTTGTAGCAGCTTGTCATCAATTAAAATCTATATCAAAAACAGTAGGAGCTAACATTGTTGCTGATTTAGCGCAGTCATTTGAAGATAAGTGTAAGAGCGATGAGATAAATGCTGATGAGTTAATTGAAATGAGAGATGAACTCGAAATTGAATACTCAAAAGCAGCACAGTTCTTAAAAGAACAAATTAAAAATAATGAGGAACAGGACGAACTTGTTTAGCTAAGATCGTATGTTTCTGAGAGTGTTTTTATGACAATAAAAAAGGGCTAATAGCCCTTTTTTAGTAATTTTACATAAACAGAGGTTAATTTATTTTTCTACTGGCTTATAGCCTTCAATCTCAACCTCTTTACCTTCGAATAAAAAGCCAACCATTTGCTCTTCTAAAAAAGTACGATGCTCTGGATCCATCATGTTTAAATGCTTTTCGTTGATCAGCATCGTTTGCTTATGCTGCCATTGCCCCCAGGCTTCTTTAGAAATATTATTAAAAATTTTCTCACCAAGTTCACCAGGGTATAACTGAAAACCAAGCCCTTCGGCCTCTTTTTGTAACTTTTGACAAAATACTGTACGTGCCATGATTGTTCCCCTAAACGCTAAATGCCAATAGTTTAACCTATTGGGCTCATTTGTTTAACCAACTTTTTAGTCGGTGCCGCTAACCCTACTTCTATTGATTGATCGAGTGGATACCACACCAGCTGCTTGTCGTTGACTACATCAGGGGCTTTCTCAATATTCAGTACATGTGGGTTAATCGTAAGCTCAAAATGTGAAAATACATGAGTAAAAGGCGCTACTTCATCAAGATCACTTTCAAGCCCTTGTTGTGCTAAAAAAGTTTCAAGCTCGCTGTACTCATTAAATTCAAAAAATCCAAATAATCCGCCCCAAATACCGCTGTTTGGGCGTTTTTCCATAAGCACTTTGTCGTTATGTTTAATAATTAACTGGTGGCAGCTTTTTTTAGGCACTACTTTTTTGGGCTTAGAGTGAGGAAATTCCTTAACTTTACCAGAGTTAAACGCACCACAGCGGCTATTTAATGGGCACGCCTCACAATCAAAACGACTGCGCGAACACAAGCTTGCACCCAAATCCATCATAGCTTGGTTAAACTCGGTCACATTATTTTTAGGCGTGAGTTGTTCGCTTAAATGCCAAAGCTGATTTTCTACCTTTTTGACCCCATACCAACCTTCGACCATAAAAAAACGAGCAAGCACTCTCTTAACATTGCCATCAAGAATAGGGTGATGCTGCCCCAAAGATAATGATAAAACAGCACCGGCAGTAGAGCGCCCTATTCCGGGTAAATCCATTACTTCTTCAAGCGAGCTAGGAAACTGGCCTTGGTATTTATCCCGAACTATTTTAGCCGTTTTATGTAAATTGCGTGCACGAGCGTAATAACCTAAACCTGTCCAATGATGCAGAACCTGATCTTCATCAGCATTGGCTAAAGCAATAATATCGGGAAAGCTTTGCATAAACTTTTCAAAATAAGGAATAACAGTAACAACCTGAGTTTGCTGTAACATCACCTCAGATACCCACACTTTATAAGGCGTTTTAGCTAATTGCCATGGTAACGTTTTGCGTCCATGAAGGTGATACCAATCAACTACTTGGTTAGAAAACCAAGCTGACTGCTGTTTTTTTAAATCCAACATATTTACTTTTTTACTAATGCTTAATGGCGGCTCAGTCTATTGGAGTGACTGAAAAGATCAAGCTATAACGCCCTAGTGCTTGTCAACCTAGCGCCGGTCAGGGATAATATGCAACCATTTTTAAACACATTGTTTTGTCAGGCCAATAATATGAGTGAATCAAGTAACAACAACCTTGAGCAAGCTAAGCAAGAAGGTAAATATATCCGCACTATTCGCAGTTTTGTAAAACGCGAAGGCCGATTAACCAAAGGTCAAGCTGCTGCAATCGAAAAGTGCTGGCCAACAATGGGGCTTGAACACAAGAACGGCCTACTTGATTTAAGCGAAGTTTTTGGCAACAACAATGATGTAGTGCTAGAAATTGGTTTTGGTATGGGCAAGTCACTGGTTGAAATGGCAAAAAATGCACCACATCTTAACTTTATTGGCATAGAAGTTCATCGCCCAGGCGTTGGCGCATGTTTAATGGATGCTGATGAAGCTGGCGTTACTAATCTTCGTGTATTTGAACACGATGCAGTAGAAGTTCTTGCTGATTGCATAAGCGATGAAAGCTTATCAACTTTACAGTTATTCTTTCCAGATCCATGGCATAAAAAGCGCCATCATAAGCGTCGCATAGTACAAACTGAGTTTGCTGAAAAACTGCGTTCTAAATTAAAAATCGGCGGCGTATTTCACATGGCAACCGATTGGGAAAACTACGCAGAGCATATGTTAGAAGTGATGCAAGCAGCCCCTGGTTACAAAAACCAATCAGAGACTAACGACTATGTTCCTCGTCCTGAGCTACGTCCATTGACTAAATTTGAACAGCGTGGTCACCGTTTAGGCCATGGCGTATGGGATTTAATGTTCGAACGAACTAAGTAACCGTTAATTAAATAATCAAGTAAGGTAAAGCCATTTATGAGCGTATTAACCAATCCGAGCCTACTATTACTTCGCAACAGTGAAGAGTTGAAGGGTAAATCAATATTGGTGGTCAACTTTGTTCAAGATGGCTTTTTAAATGAGCTTAAAACGCTCAACCCACAAAGTAAAATAACCGCTTTTAGTTATAACCACGCTAATGGTGAATTTGCAAAGAACATATCAGGTATTGATGTAACCGTTAATCATACTATTGATGCGGGCGATTATGATTTGGTGATACTTTATTACCCTAAATCTAAACCTGAGCTGTTAATGGCGTTAGACAACATACGCGCAGTGATAAGCAAAGATGCAGAGCTACTAGTCGTTGGCGAAAACAAGAGCGGTGTTAAGTCAATTGAAAAGCAACTCGCTGGTAAGGCTGAGTTTAGTAATAAAATAGACTCAGCAAAACACTGTGTCTTATATTCATTTTCCGAACTTACTCTTAATAGCGCGTTTGATATTAGCACTTACCATAAAGAGTTTACGGTATGTGTGAGCGATATTGAGTTTACAGCAGTCAGTATTCCTGGTGTGTTTAACCATGGTGCGCTAGATGCTGGAACGAAAATGCTACTAGAGAATGCTCCTAACTTAAAACACGGGAAAGTACTTGATTTTGGTTGTGGCGCGGGACTTATTGCTACTTTTTTAGGGCTAAAAAATCCAGCACTGACATTTATTTGTAGTGACGTAAGTGCGCTTGCGGCCTATGCAACAACGCAAACGCTGAAGCTAAATAATGTAAACGGTGAAGCCATACTCAGTGATGGTTTAAATAGTATTACTGGCAAGTTTGATTTAATTATTAGCAACCCGCCATTTCATACCGGGATTGCAACTGACTACAGCGTTGCTGAATCTTTTTTAACGCATGCAAAGCAACATTTAACTAAGGTAGGCAAACTGGCCATAGTGGCAAATAGCTTTCTAAAATACCCACCTATTTTAGAAAATCAATTTGATAGCTACCACACAGTGTTCAAAAACAACAAGTTTGCCGTATACAGTAGCTAAAATAAGTTATTAATATCCTGTCAAAACATAAATATGGGCTGTATTAGCCACATATTTATGTTTCATCAGTAGATTAGCTAAAAATAAAAAGTGTAATTAAGCTAATCTTTTTACTTCACTTTTTTCTGTTTTTGCTAAACTACTACCTATTAGATTCACAATTGACACGGATGACCTTCTCGCAATGCCCAAAACTGTAGAGCAAAATAGCATTCGTAGCATATTGTTTAAAACCATCATGCTTATAACAGCTATCTGTTTGTTATTATCGCTTTCAATTTCTACCTATTTAAGTGCGCAAGAGCAAAAAAAGCAGCTCATTAGCAAACTTGTCTTGGTATCAGAGATCATTGCATTCGACGCGATGCCCTCATTACTAAATAAAAATAGGCCTGCAGAAGAAAGACGTTTGAAGCTGCTTCAACAAGTATCATCCGTCACAAATTTACATATATATGCTTTAGATGAGCAAACCAATAAACCGGTGTTCTTTACCAGTTTTAATGCGCGAAAATCACCACCAGTGCCCATTAAAACAGACAATATTGATGACTTTGCTGCACCACAGGTTAGTGATGAGTATATTGAGTACATTACCCCAATACTCAATAATGAACAGCTGCTAGGCTATGTGTATATTAGAGGCAGCTTAGATAACTTAAATGAGCTAATAACAAAAAAAATTGTAATCGATATCGTTATTATGGCTTTAATACTCATCTTTATTTCTTTGATTATTTTAAGACTACAAAAAAGAATTGCCAGCCCGATTGAAAGCTTAAGCTTATTGCTACAAAACATAGCTAAAGATCATAACTACTATGCACGTGCGCCTTTGACGAACTTAACTGAAATAACCCGACTGTCTAACAGCTTAAATGTAATGCTTGCACGTACGCAAAGGCAAATAGAGCGCCATGAAGAAGATAAACAAGAAATTAAGCAGCTAAACTCAAATCTTGAAGAGAAAGTAAGCCAACGCACTATTGCACTCAGAGAGGCTAATAAAGAGCTGTTAACTACTCTGGAAAAAATGCACCAATACCAAACTCAAATTGTTGAAAATAAAAAAATGGCTTCATTGGGGCAAATGGTGGCAGGGGTTGCCCATGAGGTAAATACACCAATTGGACTTGGTATTACAGGCTCTACTTTACTGCGAGATAAACTCGCAGAGCTACAGGTTAATTTTCATAATAAATCATTAACAGCGAGTCAATTCGAGCAATTTACTAACGATGGTATCGAAAACTTAGACTTAATATATAGCAGCTTAAATCGCGTTGCAGAGCTCATTTCTAACTTTAAAAAAGTTGCGGTGATCAAAGACGATGAAATAACCAGTACTGTTAATTTACAACAACTCATAAACGATACGCTACTGTCTATGGGGCAGGAGCTAAAAATTAAAAACCCTAAAGTTCTTATAAATTGCCCCCCAGATTTAACCGTTGAAAGTAAAAAAGGGCCACTGCAGCAAGTATTCCATCAGCTTATTTTAAACTCACTACTTCACGGGTTTGTAGCTGGCGGTGACAACGAAGTGCAGATTGATATTGTGGCAACGAAAACAAAAACACAAATCACCTACTCCGATAATGGTCTGGGTGTTGAGAGTAATATACGAGCAAAAATATTTGACCCATTTGTTACTTCAAAACGCGGTCAAGGAGCCAGTGGTTTAGGAATGCATTTGGTTTACAATTTAGTGACTCAAGCCTTGGCTGGAGAAATTGTGCTAGATACTGAGTATCAGCAGGGTGCCCGATTTATTATTACACTCTTTTAAAAAGCGAAATAAATCCTTTGCATCCCCTTGAATTAAGACTTTATGACCATACTAAGACATAGCTTACTAAACAGTTGTACCATAAACGTTGTATTTTTGAACAATTAATGAACTTAATTGCGTTTAACATATCACATACATTGATGAAAAGTTGGAAAGTGATATAATTCCGTTTTGAATTAGTCTGATTATTTTTAGTATCTTTAGGTGGTTGATGGATGTATCAATTATTAAAGAGAAATGGCTTCGACTCTATAATTCAAATTATACATTCAACGTTAAGTATCAATTAAGCCGCGGTTTTTAATAATACGTCAAAGTAGGTTTGGGCGCGCAGCTGTTTTTATCTAACTTGTTTTTACTTGTTAACATTTAGATATAATCCTATAATTCTAGTAGTCGGCTCTGATGATCACGCCGATTTTATAAATAAAACACACTCCAAAAAGGTTAATTAAAGATGCAAACGCCAGTCATTCTGATCGTAGAGGATGAAGACGTAACTAGACTAAACCTCGTTAGTTTATTTGAAGCTGAAGGTTACAAAGTTATTGAAGCCATTGATGGCGATGATATGCATGATAAGCTTACAAATAACGATGACGTCAATCTTGTAGTTATGGACATCAACCTGCCAGGTAAAAACGGGCTTATTTTAGCTCGCGAATTACGCCAAAAGCGCAAAGTTGGTCTTATTTTCTTAACAGGCCGTGACAACGATGTAGACCGTATTTTAGGTCTTGAAATTGGTGCTGATGACTATATTACTAAGCCTTTCAACCCACGTGAATTAACTATTCGTGCACGTAACCTAATTACGCGTACTGCATTAGGTGGTGAAGAATCAGCTATTGAAACCAATGGCGTGATCACCTTTAACGGTTGGGAACTTGACGAAAACAGTCGTTGCCTTACTTCTCCAAACGGAGACGCAAAGCGTCTACCTAAAGGCGAATACAGAGCACTGCGTTTAATGCTTGACTCTCCAGGTCGTATATTTAGTCGTGAGCAGCTAATTAAGCACATGACTGGCCGTGAGCTTCGCGCTAACGACCGTACAGTTGATGTTACTATTCGTCGTATCCGTAAACACTTTGAAAGCGACAACTCAACGTCTGAGTTAATCAGCACCATTCATGGTGAAGGTTACCGCTTCATTGGTAAAATCGACAGCTAATTAGTTTTTATTCTAATTGTTGTAAAAATAAATGAAGGGCCTGTTGTCCTTCATTTATTTTGTCTGCTAATTCATCAAGCCAAACTGTTAATACTTCATCACTTTGCTCCAGCGCACCATGCTCCATTTGCTTGGCATGCAACTGCACATCATTCAGACCGACCGAACCTGCGGCACCTTTTAACTTATGCGCAACGGATTTGTATTCTTCTCTGTCTGCTGCTTTTAATGACGCTAATAGCTCTTGTTGATACTGCGGATTTAGCTTTGCAAACAGCTGACTACTGCGTTTAAATACTTCAACGCCCATCGAATTTACAAAGTCTTCAATGGTTTCAACATCTAACAAGTCAGTATTTATTTGATCTAATAACTCTTGATTAACTACTCGTTGAGGAGCCTCGGTTTGCGCTTGTTTAATACCAAAGAGTTCAGCGAGCATATTATCTAACTTACTGGTGTTTATTGGTTTAGCTAACGCTCCTTGAATAGAAATTCCCTCAAGCTCTTCTTCAGCACTGCGAACATTGGCGGTAAGTGCCACAATAGGTAGCTGATCAAAATGGCTTTGTGCGCGTATTTGCCTTGCTACTTCATCACCATTAATATCTGGAAGCTGCATATCAAGCAATACTAAATCAAGATCATCTTCGGTCTCTACAAACGATAAAGCATCTTCACCCGTTTCAGCCCACAACACTTCATGCCCACGCTGTTCTAATAGGTTAGTTGCGATTTCAGCATTAAGTGGTACATCTTCCACTAATAAAATATATAAGCTACGTCCCACATAACTATGCTCGGTAGGTGCACTACATAAATTCAGCGGAATTTGTACGGTAAAGCAGCTCCCTTCTCCGGGGGTGCTATTAACAGTTATAATGCCTTTCATAGCACTTACTAACGCTTTTGTTACAGCTAAGCCAATACCCGATCCAATTGCATTAGTCCCTTTAAGATCAGGCGCTTTATAATACATATCAAAAATACGGGTAAGTTGTTCTTGCGGGATCCCTTCACCGGTATCAAGTATTTTTATAATAAGCCATGGGCCATCTTCGCGGTTTTCTCTACCGCAATCTAAGGTAACACTGCCCTGCTGGGTAAATTTAACCGCATTGTTAATTAAGTTCCACACCACTTGGCGTAAACGTGTGGGGTCAAGTAAGGCGTATATATCAAGCATGCCCGAACGCTTCACTTCAAAGGAAAGCTCTTTTTGCTCAGCAATAAGGCCTGCAAAGTTAACCACATCATTGATAAAGTCAGACACATTAATTTCGTTAGCGGCAATATCGAGTTGCTCACGGTCAATTTTATCTAAATCTATAATATCGTTAAATATGTTACCCAGCGTTTCGGCGCTTGAAAATACCGTATTACACCAACTACGCTGCTGTTTATTAAGCTCAGTATCCAATAGCATTCTGGTTAAACCGACGATACCATTGAGCGGAGTACGCAGCTCATGGCTTAATGTGGCAATAAATTTTCCTTTGTCTTTATAAGCAGTCTCCAGTGCCTGCGCGGCTTCTTTACGACTGGTAATATCACGACCAAAAGCGAGTAAACCTATGTAATCGCCCTGCTCATTGATAAAGGGAAGTTTTCTGAGTTCAAACCATCTTATCTCACCATTTACAGAATACTCTACATCAATAGTTAAACCTTGATGAGTCCGTTCAACCTGCTCATCGGTTCTGAGTACTTCAGATAAAAAGTGACTTGGAAATATTTCTTCTGCGGCTTTACCAATTAATTCGCCACTGGTTTTGCCCATCACCTCTTCAAACATTTTATTACAACCAGCAAATACCCCGTTGTTATCGCGGTAATAAAATAAATCTGGCGAGGAGTCGACAATTGAGCGCAGTAACATGCCTTGTTGGGCGAGCTCTTGTTGCGTTTTTTTACGCTCTGCAATTTCACGTCTGAGCTCTTCTATTGCTCTATGCTTGGCGTGAAAGGCCATTTTACGTTCGTCAATTTCAATGTTTAAACGATTAATATTGTCTTTGAGGGTTTGATTTAAAAGCTTTTCTTGTTTTGTGGCACTATCTAAATAGGCATAAGAGGCATCAAGTTGCCGAATAGAGTTAAGCAGTACGCTAATCACCAAAGGAGAAACAACTGAGGTAAAAAATACCACAGCGAGTATATCAACTAAGTTCACTTCCCCTATGGCAACATAGTAAAACATACTCGATAAAACCAGCGATACCGTCAGTAATAATGCATAGCAAATAGCTGCAGTTTTAAACTCACCAAAACGAGTTATTGAACTGGAAAGAACTCGAACCCACGGGTTCAAAGAAGAATCAGTCATATATCAGTTTTTCTCTTAGCTAAAGCTAAATGCTTAGTTTTTATAAGTAAGTATGATTAAAAGCTAATTTTAGCATTTTCTATCAGCTATTTTCATGTTGTGCGACAAAAACAATAAAATTTCATGTTTGCTGTTATTTGCTGCATTTCAGCAAATCTTTATTTAGTGTAATATGCGGCGTCTTAAATATTGCAAATAACGAGTAACGTATCATGCAAACGACTATGCCAGATATTGCTAACACGGCTGCCGCATTACAAACAGGTAAATTAGACTGGGTAGGTATGGCCGATATAGAGCTGCCTTTTATTTTTGAATCTCTTGATTTAGCTCCAGTTACCGTTAATGCAAAAGCACGCGCTTTTGTTAACTTACACCAAGAGGATGCTAAAGGCATCCACATGTCGCGTCTGTTTTTAGCACTTGATCACCTCTCAACTGAGCAACAGGTCAACCCACACACCTTAGCACAAGCATTAGATACCTTTATCACCAGCCATGAAGGCTTGAGCGATAAAGCACAAATCGAATTTAAGTTTGAATTACCACTGCGCCGTAAATCATTGCTCAGCGGTAAAGCGGGCTGGAAAAGCTACCCTATTGTACTTACTAGTACCATAAATCAAGGTGTCATTAGTTTTGAACTCAGTGTTGATGTTACTTACTCATCAACCTGTCCCTGCTCTGCAGCCCTTGCTCGTCAACTGATCCAAAATGCGTTTAGCGAAAAGTTTGCTCAAGAAACACTAACTCAATCTGAGGTTTTAGAGTGGCTTGGAACAACTCAAGGGATTGTCGCGACCCCGCATTCACAGCGCTCTATTGCCAATATTAAAGTTAAACTAGCGAATAATATTGAACAGTTTGATGTGGTTAACCTAATCAATCTACTAGAAGATGAGCTTAAAACACCAGTACAAGCCGCGGTAAAGCGTGAAGACGAACAAGAGTTTGCTCGCTTAAATGGTCAAAACCTGATGTTTTGTGAAGATGCAGCACGAAAGATTAAAACCACCTTAGAAGCAAAACAGTATAGCGACTACTTTTTACAAATTAATCACTATGAGTCTTTGCATGCCCATGATGCAGTTGCGATTGCAGTAAAAGGTATCGAGGGCGGATACACAGCACTTTAAATAACAACGGTAACTAAAATAGCCATAACAACTATTTGGGCACATAACTTGCTTTAGAAAAGCAGTGTCAATTTGTTGTTATGGAGTTACCGTATGGAATTCGCTTTATTATTAATATTAGTGCTAGTTGTTGGGGCATCAGTGGTTGCGTCAAAATTTAATGATGATGGCGGAAACCCTTATCCTTTTACTCGTAAACAAAGTGTATTTACCCAAGTAGAAGGGGCGTTTCTGGGCTTATTAGAGCGTGCTGTTGGCGATCAATATAAAATTGTTAGTCGCGTTAAACTAATCGATGTGATTGACTGTAAACAAGGTCTGTCTGTTAAATCTAAACGTGCGGCAATGGCTAAAGCAAAAAATAAACAGCTCGATTTTGTGCTAGTAGACAAAGAAAAAATGACCATAGTGGCCGCGGTTGACTTAGTCAACAACGCCAACAAAGATGGCCACAAAGCACAACGTGATTGGTTTGTTAATGGTGCATTAGAAGCAGCTGGCATTCCGCATATTCGTATGAAAGTGAAGTCAGGTTACCGCCCAAGTGAAGTTCGCGATGCTATTATGTTTAAATTAGGTAAGCCAGCTAAATCACAACCTGCACGCCCGACTCGCGCAAGAGTACATAAGCCAGCAGTATTATCACCTTCTCAAGCAAAAGCACACTCCACTGCCCTTGCTGAAATATAACTATCGAATTACAAGCAATCTATTAAAGCGAGCATTTTAAATGGCTCGCTTTTTTGTTTTTTATAGCTGACTTCACGTATAATCAGGCTATTCAAACTTAGGAATTTAACACTATGAATGTTGGTATTATTGGCGCAATGGAGCCAGAAGTTAAAATTTTGCGCGAGGCGATGCAAAATCCACAGATTTTAACCAAAGCAGGCTTTACGTTTTATACTGGTGAGCTTGCGGGCAATACCGTTACTTTAGTGCAATCAGGCATTGGTAAAGTTGCTTCAACTATTGCAACCACTTTACTTATCGATAACTTCAAGCCTGATTGTGTTATTAACACAGGCTCTGCCGGTGGTTTCGACCCTTCACTTAACGTTGGTGATGTGGTGATTTCATCAGAAGTTCGTCATCACGATGTAGATGTAACAGCGTTTGGTTACGAAATTGGTCAAGTACCACAAATGCCAGCAGGTTTTGCAGCGCACCCTAAGCTAGTAGAAGCCGCCGAGCAAACAATTGCACAAATCAGCGAAGTAAAAACGCTTGTTGGTTTAATTTGTACTGGTGACTCATTTATGTGTGACCCTGTTCGCATTGAAAAAGCACGCAGTGACTTCCCTACAATGCTGGCAGTAGAAATGGAAGGTGCATCAATTGCACAAACGTGTTTTGCACTTAACACACCATTTGTTGTTATTCGCTCAATGTCTGATATTGCTGGCAAAGAGTCACCACAGTCATTTGAAGAGTACTTAGAAACAGCCTCTATTAATTCATCAAAAATGGTGGTGGCATTACTAGAAAAGTTAACGGCGGTTACGCTGTAAATGCTCAATAATATTGTTCAAAATCATTTGGACTTTATTGTATTTATTTGTGCGCTCCTAGCTGAGCGCTTTTTACCTTTAGTTAGCTGGTATCACCCTAATCATATACTTTCTGCCATTTTTAACGCGATTGGTCAGCGTATTTATAAAAAAACAGACAGCAAACAATATCATTATTTAGCCGCTTCACTGGCAAGCACCCTTGTTTTAGCTGTTATTATGATTATTGTGGTTTTACTGCTGCAGTTTGCCTTTTACCCTGAACTGCTATCCGGTCTTATTTTATATTTATGCTTAGAAAGCACTAGCCTGAATAAAAAAGCGATCCGCATTGCGAAATTAACCAAAAAGAATCAAAAATCGACTGCGCGAGAATTATTAAAACCACTAGTAGCCCGTGAAGTTAACGCACTTTCAAACCCTGGGGTTATTAAAGCGGTCATGGAAAGTGTCATACTGAGAACAGCTCGCCATTATTTTGTAGTTATTTTTATTTTTTTACTATTGGGCCCCATTGCCGCTCTCGCCTACCGTTTACTTACCTTAATCCAACAAGCATGGCGCACTGATATAGCCCCCGACAGCTCTTTTTTGACGCCACTTAAACTCGTTCTTTTTATTGTTGAATACATTCCCATGCGGTTACTCGCGCTGACAATAGCGTCACTTAAAGCCAGTAAAAAAAGCATGCACTATATTAAGCATTATGGCCGTCATTTTTATCAAACCAATACTGGCTGGTTACTTAGTGTGTGCTCTGCATCTTTAGGAGTGCAACTTGGTGGGCCTGCTATTTATAGTAAGCAGCGTTTCAATAAAATGCGGGTAGGTGCTGAGCGCCTGCCAAGTGCCGATGATATGCCAAAGCTACTGAACACCCTAAATCAAGCCCGATTTTTTTGGCTACTCGTTATTGTTAGCGTTGAAATTATAAGGGCCGTTCTAACTGTTTAATCAGTCATAAAAAAACCAGCCGAAGCTGGTTTTTATACTTTATAAAGTTTTAAGCTACGGTAATATTTGCAAACTTACGTTTACCTACTTGGTAAATAGCGGTTGTTCCTTTTGCTACTTCCAATTTGGTATCGGTAATTTTTTCTTCGCCGTTAAGCTTTACAGCACCTTGCTTGATCATACGCATAGCTTCTGAAGTGCTCGCTACTAAGCTCGCTTCTTTTAGCAAGTTAGCAATTAAAATCGTGTCTTCATCAATATTTACTGTCAGCTCTGGAATTTCATCAGGTAGTGCTTTTTTCTGAAAGCGCTGAATAAAGTCATCATGAGCAGCCTGTGCGTCTGCTTCACTATGGAAACGTGCAATTAACTCTTTCGCTAATTCAATCTTAATATCGCGCGGGTTAGTGCCTTGCTCTACACGCTGTTTTTGCGCTGCAATTTGCTCAATAGACAAACCGCTTAGCAAATCATAGTAACGCCACATTAATACATCACTAATTGACATGATTTTACCAAACATGTCGCTAGGCGTATCAGTAATACCTATGTAGTTTCCTAGTGACTTTGACATTTTCTGAACGCCATCAGTCCCTTCAAGTAAAGGCATCATTAGTACGGTTTGTGGTTTTTGACCTTCATCTTTTTGCAGCTCACGACCCATTAGTAGGTTAAAGCGCTGATCAGTACCACCTAGTTCAACATCAGACTCAAGTGCGACTGAATCCCAGCCCTGCACAAGTGGATATAAGAACTCATGGATTGCGATAGATTGGCCGCCAGCATAACGCTTTTTAAAATCATCACGCTCAAGCATGCGCGCCACAGTTTGGCGAGCGGCTAATTTTATCATTCCCGCCGCGCCCAATGTTTCCATCCACGTAGAGTTGAAAGCAACGGTTGTTTTAGCTGGGTCTAAAATTTTGAAAACCTGCTCTTTATAGGTTTCGGCATTAGCAAGCACATCATCACGAGTCAGTGGCTTACGGGTTACATTTTTGCCCGTTGGATCGCCAATCATACCGGTAAAGTCACCAATTAAGAAAATAACCTCATGGCCTAAATCTTGAAAGGTTTTCATTTTGTTAATTAGTACAGTGTGACCTAGATGCAAATCTGGAGCCGTAGGATCGAAACCAGCTTTAATTTTTAGCTTTTTCCCCGACTTTAATTTTTCAACCAACTCATCTTCAATTAATATCTCTTCTGCACCGCGTTTTATCTCTGCTAGAGCGGTTTGTAAATCCACTGTGTGTTACTCCAAAAAATTCTGACAACGAAGGGGTGTAATATGCTCACGATTTATTGCTAGCGCGTTTTAACAAAGCAAATAAAACTATTTAGCTAACATAACAAATTTCCACTTAATTAGAACAACTTTTTTAACTAATCGCAGCACCGACTAAAATGCAGGGTGTACGTTCTAAAAAGGGATATAAAAGAGCGATTAATAATACGCTAAAGGTGTTTATAAAAACCCAAAAAACAGTTTATAAATTAATCACTTCTCGCTATTAAATCGTTTTAAAAGCTAATTTAACATTACGATGAAAAAGCAAAGTATCCAAGAATATAAAATAGTCCGATTGTTCAACTTTAAACACAAACAGCCTGAATACCCTATGATTTTAGCTTAATTTAACGCGAGTTTAAATCTACAAAATACTAGTATTCACAGATTATTCGTTATATCCTGCAATATAATCTATTTATTATCTTGACAGCAGAAAAAGGCACGTTATGGTCCACGTGGTTAACACGCTCCCCAAAAAACACAAAATGCTCATTCTAGGTTTGGTTTCTGCTATTGTTGCCTTAGCTTTTTTACCTTCTGAAAAAGCCACTGCATCCAAAGACAATAGCGAGAACACGCTAGAGATTGGTAAGCGCTACGAATTACAAATAAAAGTAGGTGAAAACGAAAAACTCACCGACTTAAATTCAGAGCAAGCAGCGCAAAAACTTCCAGAGTACGATTTTGTCGATCACCTTGTTAAAAATGGTGACAATTTAGCGATCATTTTTAAGCGCGCTGGTTTTTCTGCGCAAACGCTTTATAAACTGGTTAATACCAATGCTGAAACACGTAAGCTAACCAAAATTCACCCTGGTGAAACACTAAGTTTTGCAACTGCAGAAGATGGCTCGTTAGCTCAATTACGTTATGTTATTTCTAAAACAGATACCTTATTTGTCACCCTAAATGACGAAGGCCAATACGACACTTCAATTGACAGCAAAGAAATAGAAACACTGAGCAAAACCGCACGTGGTGAAATTTCTAGTAGCTTTTGGACATCGGCGATCGCAGCAGGTTTAAGTGAACGCCAAATAATGAACTTTGCCGATATATTTGGTTGGGACGTGGATTTTGCAAATGACATCCGTAAAGGTGATGAATTTGGCTTAATTTATGAGTCTCATTTTGTTGACGGTGAATTTATTGGCACTGGAAAGATCATTGCCGCTGAATTTATAAACCAAGGTGAACGCTACACAGCAATTCGACACACAGACGGTAATTTTTATACCCCTGAAGGTCGCAGTATGAAAAAAGCCTTCTTACGTGCACCAGTAAACTTTAAATATATCAGCTCAAGCTTTAATCCTCGCCGCTTACACCCTGTTACAGGACAAGTAAAAGCACACCGAGGTATTGACTACGCCGCACGTACAGGCACCCCAGTTGTGTCATCGGGTAATGGTAAGGTGATCAAAGCGGGCTACAGTAAATACAATGGTAATTACGTATTTATTAGCCACGGTACGCAGTACGTTACTAAGTACTTACACCTTAACAAGCGTCTAGTTAGAACAGGGCAAAAAATCAAACAAGGTGAGAAAATTGGTACTGTAGGCTCAACAGGTCGAGTAACTGGAGCGCACTTACATTACGAGTTTTTGGTTAACGGTGTTCACCGTAACCCTAAAACCGTGAAATTACCTAAATCTGAGCCATTACCACGCTCAGAGCTTGCTAAGTTTAAGCCTATTGCTGATAACTTTATTGCGCAACTTGAGCGTAATCGTGAACTTCAATTGGCACTTAAATAAAGATCTTAATGGTTAAATAAAAAAGCCTTTGCAGGGGTAACCCGCAAAGGCTTTTTTGTGTGTGATATTTAAGTTTCAAACTTAATTTATGAGTACATAAATAAGCTGCACAACCAAAGAGATCATCACCAGTGGCCAAATGTACTTACTATATTTAGTGGCGCTCTCAAGCCCCATTTTACTTTGGTATTTTTCCAGTAACGGAATAATGATCACCAAAGCAATCACTAGGCTAATTAAAATAACAAATATGTTCATATCATCACCCTACATCAGGTTATGGTAAAGCGCAGCCTTTCGCGCTGATATATAGCTCATACCAATGCTCCCGACTTAAGTTAACATTAACAGCATCACAGGATGCTTTTACACGCTCTATATTAGTCGTGCCAATAATTGGTTGAACTGATGCTGGGTGGCGCAGTAGCCATGCTAATACAATAGCTTCTGCTGTTGTGCCATAGAGTATGGCAAGCTTACTAACTAAAATGCTGGTATTAATATCTGCAGGTGAGGCCTTTGATAAATCGCCACCAGAGTATAAACCCTGGCATAAACTGCCCCAACTTTGAATCTGAATTTCATGCTCACGGCAATATTCAATATTGCCTGGGGTAAAGTTAATATCTTTGCCATCGGCATTACCCACATAAACGCCTTCATCAACCCATTGATGCTTGTGTAAACTCGCTTCTATTTGATTTGCCACAATCGGCATATCTAAAGCGCGTTGCAAAAAGCGTATTTGATGTTGCGACATATTAGACACTGCAAAATGGCGCACTTTGCCACTTTCTTTTAAACAACTAAATACTTGCGCAACTTCCTCTACTTCCATTAAAGGATCAGGGCGGTGCAACATAAGTACGTCTAAATAATCGGTATTTAATCGCTTTAATGAGCCCTCTACCGAGCGCTCAATCCAATCAGCTGAAAAGTCATAGCGCTGTGGGTGTTTATCATCAGCAAAGCGAATACCGCACTTAGACTGAATATACATTTGTTCTCTAAGTTCGGGACGCTCAGCCAGAGCTTGACCAAAAACATGCTCGGCTTTGCCTAAGGTATAAATATCAGCGTGATCAAAAAAATTAATTCCGCCTTCAATGGCGGCATCTATGCATGAATGAGTTTGTTGTAAATGCGCACTGGTGATCGCATCTTTGTTCCATGCGCCTCCCAAACCCATACAGCCAAAAACAAGCTTGCTTACATTCGGGAGATATTTTGCCAATGGAGTATGATGCATACCAGTAACCTTTAAGAATTTAAATGAAGAATGACTACTGTAAACAAAAAACTCTATACAAGAAACCGCTTAAGTCAAAACATCAAATTTTAGGCAAAAAAAAGCGCAGTAAACTGCGCTAATAGGTTGAGTCTAAATTACATTTAACCCACAAGAGCGAGCAAAATACCTGCTGCAACGGCACTACCTAACACCCCTGCAACATTAGGCCCCATGGCATGCATTAATAAGAAGTTATGTGGGTTATTTTCAAGCCCAACTTTGTTAACTACCCTTGCAGCCATTGGCACAGCGGATACACCTGCAGCACCAATTAATGGATTTATAGGAGTTTTTGATATTTTATTTAAGCCTTTTGCCATAAATACACCTGAGGCTGTACCAATAGCAAACGCTAGTGCACCCAGTACTAAAATACCAATAGTTTCCACTGTTAAGAACTGCTCTGCAGCAAGCTTAGAGCCTACAGCAAGTCCTAAAAATATGGTGGTGATATTAATAATTTCGTTTTGCGCACTGTTGCTTAGCCTATCAACTACACCCGACTCACGCATTAAGTTACCTAAACAGAACATACCAACCAGTGGAATTGCCGCAGGTAAGAATATGGCAGTTAAAGTAAGCACCATCAGCGGGAAAATAATTTTTTCCTTTTTAGATACTTTACGCAGCTCTGGCATTTGAATTTTACGTTCCTCAGGCGTGGTAAACGCACGCATAATTGGAGGCTGAATAATAGGCACCAGCGCCATGTATGAGTAGGCAGCTACGGCTATAGCCCCTAATAAGTCAGGTGCCAATTTTGACGCTAAAAAGATAGCAGTTGGCCCATCTGCACCACCAATAATTGCGATTGCTGAAGCATCTTGTAAGCTAAATTCAAACCCAGGAATAAAGTTAAGTAAAATAGCGCCAAATAACGTCGCAAAAATACCAAACTGCGCCGCAGCACCTAGTAGCAACATACGAGGGTTGGCAATTAGGGCACTAAAATCAGTTAATGCCCCCACTCCCATAAATATTAATAACGGAAAAATACCGGTATCAATACCAACATAATAAACATAGTAAAGTAAGCCACCAGGATCTGATAAACCAGCCACCGGAATATTGGTTAAAATGGCTCCAAAACCAATGGGCAGTAGCAATAACGGCTCAAAGTTTTTGGCAATTGCTAAAAATAACAGCAAACAGCCAACGGCAATCATGATCAGCCCAGGAAATGTAAAGTTAGCAATGCCTGTGGCATGCCAGAGGTTTAAAATACCATCCATCCTCTGTTCACTCCTTAAGCTAGTGCAATCATTGCATCACCGGTTGATACTGAATCACCTTCAGAAACAAGCAACTCAGCAATTGTACCGGTATGCATGGCACGTACTTCGGTTTCCATTTTCATGGCTTCCATAATAATCACCACATCACCTTCATTGACTACCTGACCTGGCTTTACTTTAATCTTAAAAATATTACCAGCCAGTGGCGCATTCAATGTTTCACCCGAGGCAACCGATGCCGACTGTGGAATATGCTCAGAGTCTTTTAACGTAACCTCTTTAAGCTCACCACCTTGAGCAACCACGACATCGTATACTTTACCGTCTACTTTAACGCTGTACTGCTCTGCCTTAACGCCTTTATTGTTTGCCGCTGATTTTTCAGGTGCTTTATTGGCGCTATCATCAGCGCTAGGAACAGGCTCAAATGCATCAGGGTTATTACGGTTTTTAATAAACTTCAACCCAATCTGTGGGAATAACGCATAGGTAAGCACATCATCAATTTGCTCATCAGCTAAAGTTAGCCCTTGCTCCTGAGCAAGCTTGCTTAATTCAGCTTCGAGCGTTTCAAGTTCAGGTTTAATAATATCGGCTGGACGACAGGTGATGGCCTCACTGCCATCAAGTACACGCTCTTGTAGCTCTTTATTCATTGGTGCAGGTGTTGAACCATACTCACCTTTTAATACGCCAGCAGTTTCTTTGGTGATAGTTTTATAACGCTCACCAGTGAGCACATTTAATACCGCTTGAGTGCCAACAATTTGTGAAGTAGGTGTTACCAGTGGAATAAAACCTAAATCTTCACGTACTCGAGGAATTTCAAGTAGTACTTCATTTAGTTTATCAGCAGCGCCTTGTTCTTTAAGCTGATTTTCCATGTTGGTTAGCATGCCACCTGGCACTTGGGCTAATAAAATGCGGCCATCAACACCTTTTAAACTGCCTTCAAACGCAGCGTACTTTTTACGTACGTCTCTAAAGTAAGCGGCAATTTCTTCTAGATGGTTTAAATCAAGCCCAGTATCACGCTCTGTTCCCTCCACGATTGCAGCAATTGTTTCGGTTGCTGAATGACCATAGGTCATACTCATAGATGATACAGCGGTGTCGAGCATATCGATGCCAGCATCAATGGCTTTTTGATAAGTAGCTGTACTCAACCCTGTTGTTGCATGACATTGCATAGCAATAGGTATTGAAACCGTTTCTTTTAACGCTTTAATGAGTTCTTCTGCATCATATGGCTTAAGCAGACCCGCCATATCTTTAATACAAATTGAATGACAACCTAATTCTTCTAGCTGCTTTGCAAGCGTTAACCACATATCTAATGTATGTACTGGGCTTACTGTGTACGAAATAGTACCTTGCGCATGCGCCCCTACTTTAACCGCCGCTTTAATAGCGGTTTCTAAGTTACGCACATCATTCATGGCATCAAAAATACGAAATACATCTACGCCATTTTTGTGCGCACGCTCGACAAACTTCTCAACCACATCATCTGCATAATGGCGATACCCTAATAGGTTTTGCCCGCGAAGTAGCATTTGCTGTGGCGTATTTGGCATCGCTTTTTTGAGCGCACGGATACGCTCCCACGGATCTTCACCTAAATAACGAATACATGAGTCAAAGGTAGCCCCACCCCAAGATTCAATAGACCAATAACCTGCGTCATCAATTTTTTTTGCAATAGGTAACATGTCGTCTAATCGCATGCGGGTAGCTAAAAGCGACTGATGTGCGTCACGAAGTACAAGTTCTGTTATTTTTAATTTAGCCATTGGTATGCTCCTCTAATTATTATTTGCTTTGTACTGAGCAATGGCAGCACTAATTGCAGCGATGTGCTCATTTGGCACACCTTGCGATTTAAAAGATGGTGTTCTATGTGATGTTGCGAGTTCTGGCTGAGAAAACTTGCTAGCCAGCTTAGACATGAGTGTCACTGCACCAATCAATAAAGAAAGAAATACAAACACGCCCACCATACCTGCTAGCATTAAATTGCCCGCAGTTGTGAGTAAAGCCCCTATATCCATAATTCTCCCCCTGTTCAAACCGAACCACATAAAAAGTCAGTTTATTTAAATAATTATTCACCAATAGTAACAAAAACTATTCTTTTGTCTACATGTTGTAAATTGGTAAAACCAATTAATCTAAAAGTAACATATCACCAATAAGGTTAACACCACCTAAAATAGCTTATTTGACCTATATATATAGATGATAAAAATGTTCGTTATAAACAAAGAATATATAAAACCCCTAATACTTTGTAAAAACACATAAAAAGCAAACCCATCATGCCAACCCATTTAAAACCCTTAAAACAAATGTTAATTGGTCTTACCAAAAAAAGAACTGCACTAACTACTTATTATCTCACCGTATACAACTGTGAATAAGTTACCGATAAAATCGTAAAAATTACCAACTCAATATAAAGCCAATCACGTAAAAAAAAACAAACCATTGATTTAAAACAAAATAAAATACTGGCACATTACTCGCTCATGTCAAACTAACACTTAGATAAATCAAGGAGATGACAATGTTACGCTGGACAATTACATTTTTGGTGATCGCACTAATAGCAGCCGTTTTAGGATTTGGCAGTATTGCAGGAGCCGCAGCTGGAATTGCTAAGATCATATTTTTTATCTTTTTAGTTTTACTGGTTATTTCACTAGTCTCTGGCGCCTTACGTGGTAAAAGCCCCAGGTAGATAAAACACAACACACTCATTTAAATTTATATACAAGGAATTACATTATGAAATCATCAACACTTAAAGCAGCTGCTATTGGTCTATTCGCAAGTGCATTTATTATGGGTTGTGAAGACAATCATGCAGAAGAAGCGGGTGAACGCATTGACGAAGCAGTAACAGATGTGCAAAACAAAGTAGAAGACACCTGTGAAGAAGTAAAAGAAGGCGTTAATGCCGAAGAAACAAATTGCTAATGTTATTTATTTAGCTAAAAAACGACCTACGGGTCGTTTTTTTATGCCTAAAATATAAATAGTTTTTAGTCATTTCCCCTTTTAAGCTGCGCATTAGGCTAAAATAGTAAAAAATAGCTTTTAAGTGTAAACACATGGTATTTACAACAACTTATAAACTCGATAAACCTTACTTTTATGAATGCTTCGACCAGTCGTTGCCTTATAGCAAGCGTGCACAACCTAAATACTTTTTATTAGCGCTGCTTGTGGCATTGGGGCTATTTGGCATTTATGGTTTAGGCGATCATTACCTTGGTACATTTTTGCTTATGTTAGCTTTACTTGAGTGTATTGCCTTTTACTATCGCCGCCCTTGGTGGGTAACAAGGCAAATGCTTAGCAGAGCATCAGGCTCTGAAGTTACCCTTACCTTTGACGAGGATGGGATAAAATCGACCAATCATTACAAGAATTACCAGTTAGCTTGGCACGACATTAATGAAGTAATTACTACAGATTGCGGGCTATTGCTAAAAAGTAAAAGCGGTATGCAATACATCTCTAAGGCAATACTCAACGATGAAACGATAGATTTTATAAACAAAAAAGCCACTCAGTGAGTGGCTTTTATAAATATCGTAGTTATTAACTAGCACATTTTATACTATGTTGATTAAGCATTGCCCGGATTAGGGTTAGACTTTTCAGCTTGTATGCGCATGTAAATTTCTTCACGATGAACTGATACGTCTTTAGGTGCGTTAACACCGATACGAACTTGATTTCCTTTAACACCTAGAACAGTAACGGTTACTTCGTCACCAATCATAAGGGTCTCGCCTACTCTACGAGTTAGTATTAGCATTCTCTTGCTCCCATGTTCCAATAAAATTATAAGATTCCGCACACACATTTTAATTAAAATTAGACTAAAAAGTAAGTAAAAACTCGCAATCTATTCATTTTCTGTTAAAAATGTCTTATGTAATGCACGAACAGCCAGCTCAAGGTATTTTTCATCTATTAAAACTGAAATTTTTATCTCTGAGGTTGAAACAAACATCACATCAATGTTCTCTTGTGCTAACGAATCAAAAAATAAACTCGCTACCCCAGAATGAGATTTCATCCCCATACCTACAGCTGACACTTTCGCCACATTAGTTAATCCGTCAATTGCCTGTGCGTCAAATTGCTGTTGCTCAGCCGTTAACAAATCAAGTGCGTTTAAGTAATCATTTAAATGCACAGTAAAAGCATAGTCGACTTTTTCAACTTTATGATTAATTTGATTAATCATATCTATTTCGATGCCATTATCAGAAAAAAGTTTCAAAACTTTTGCAAGATGTTTGGTGCCTTGTGGCATTCCATGAACCTTAATTAAGCACTCATCTCGATTAAATGCAATACCCGATACGACATTGCTTGTCACGTCGCTCTCCTCAAAACTAATTAACGTGCCTTCGTCGGGTTTAAAGCTAGATAAAACCCGTAAAGGAACATTGTGTTTACCAGCAGATTCTACAGAGCGAATATGCAACACTTTAGCGCCTAAACTTGCCAGCTCAAGCATTTCGTCAAAGGTAACATGACTTAAACGTCGTGCATTAGGTTCAATACGAGGATCTGTTGTATATACGCCATCAACATCAGTATAGATCTGACATTCATCCGCTTTTATTGCACCCGCTATTTCAACCGCAGAGGTATCGGTGCCACCACGCCCAAGCGTGGTCACGTTGCCCTCAATATCGCGCCCCTGAAAGCCGGCAATAATAGCAATACGGTTATGTTCAAGTTCATGTTTTAAACGCGTTGCTGCGACTTCTTCTACACGGGCTTTACCGAACATGTTATCGGTTAATATATTTACTTGATCGGCTAGTAAGCTTACCGCTGAATGGCCGCGTTTAATAATCGCCATCGCTAATAAAGCAATAGAGACCTGTTCACCGGTACTCAGTAATACATCAAGTTCACGACTACTCGGGCGAGAGTCGATTTGTTTGGCAAGATTAATTAAGCGATTGGTTTCTCCCGACATTGCCGAGAGTACCACCACCACTTGGTGGCCTTGTTGCTTAGTTTTAACAACAAGGTCGGCGACCGCTTCAATACGCTCTATTGAGCCTACCGAAGTGCCGCCAAATTTTTGAACTATAAGTGCCACTTAAGCTTAAGTACGCTCAGTTAACCAAGCTGTGACGCTATCAAGTGCTGCAGTTAAGTTTTGTGGCTCAGAACCACCCGCTTGCGCCATATCTGGACGACCGCCACCTTTACCACCCACTTGGCCTGCCATGTGGTTAACTAACTCACCCGCTTTTACTTTACCGGTTAAGTCTTTAGTTACACCCGCAATTAAGCTGACTTTGTCACCGCTGGCAACACCTAAGGCAATAACGCCTGAGCCAATCTTGTTTTTAAGATCATCAACCATGCCACGAAGCGCTTTTGATTCAGTCCCTTCAACGTTGGCAACTAACAACTTAACCCCGTTAATTTCAACTACTGAATCAAGTAACGATGCACCTGCCGCACTGGCTAGTTTATCGTTAAGCTGGGCAACTTGCTTTTCAAGTCCTTTCGACTTTTCAAGCAAGGCTGTTACTTTTTCAAGTACTGACGCACTGTCACCTTTTACCAGCGCTGCCACATCAGCTAATTGCTGCTCTTGCTCGCTGACATAAGCGATTGCCTCTGCACCCGTTACCGCTTCAATACGACGAACACCGGCTGCAATACCGCTTTCAGATACAATTTTGAATAAACCAATGTCACCTGCGCGCTCTACGTGTGTACCACCACAAAGCTCGATTGAATAATCACCAATAGTCACAACGCGTACTTCGTCATCGTATTTTTCACCAAACAACGCCATAGCACCTTTTGCTTTAGCATCATCAATTGCCATTAGTTCAGTGTTAAGTGCAAAGTTACGACGAATTTCGTCATTTACTACACGTTCAATGTCGCGCAGTTCTTGTTTGGTCACGGCTTCAAAATGCGAGAAGTCAAAACGCAAGCGATCTGGCTGCACAAGTGAGCCTTTTTGCGATACGTGCTCACCTAAAAGCTGACGCAGTGCTTCGTGTAATATATGCGTTGCGGTGTGATTTTTCTTAATGCTTTCACGACGCGCATCGTCAATAGTCGCATCCACTTTATCGTTAACACCAATACGACCTTGTACAGTTCCATGGTGCGCAAAAGCATTACCCAATTTAGTGGTATTGGTTACATTAAACTCACCACCGGCAACGGTAATTGTACCGCTATCACCAATTTGACCGCCTGACTCAGCGTAAAACGGAGTACGGTCTAAAACTAAAATACCTTGTTGACCATCTTCAAGTAATGATACCGCTTCGCCAGCGGCAAAAATTTCTACCACAGTGCCACGGTAATGAGTGCTATCGTAGCCTTTAAAATCAGTGTGTTTGTCTGATTTTAATTGCTCATTATAATCTGCACCAAATTTGCCCGCTTGCTGTGCTGTTTTACGTTGTACTGCCATGCATGCTTCAAAACCTTGATGGTCTATCGTCATCTGGCGTTCACGCGCTACATCAGCCGTTAAATCAGCAGGGAAACCATAGGTATCGTAAAGCTTAAATACTAAGTCACCTGGGATCACATCCCCTGTTAAATCACTTAAGCTTTCTTCTAAAATAGCTAAACCACGTTCGAGCGTTTTACCAAACTGCTCTTCTTCGATACGCAGTACTTTTTCAATAATTTCTTGTTGCTTAGCAAGCTCTGGATAGGCCTGACCCATTTGCTCAATAAGCGCTGCTACTAACTTGTAGAAGAACGCGCCTTTAGCACCCAATTTATTACCATGGCGTACTGCACGACGAATAATACGACGTAACACATAACCACGGCCTTCGTTTGATGGCATAACCCCGTCTGAAATTAAAAACGCACACGAACGAATATGATCCGCCACCACACGAAGCGACTTATCATCCATGTCTTGTGCATTAGTAACGCTTGCAGCTGCGGCAATTAAGCCTTGGAATAAATCGATTTCGTAGTTTGAATGTACACCTTGTAAAATAGCTGAAATTCGCTCAAGGCCCATACCTGTATCAACAGATTGCTTAGGAAGTGGCAACATAGTCCCGTCGCTTTGACGGTTGTATTGCATAAATACTAAGTTCCAAATTTCAATGAAACGATCGCCATCTTCTTCAGGTGTGCCCGGAGGGCCGCCCCAAATGTGCTCACCGTGATCATAAAATATTTCAGAACATGGACCACAAGGACCGGTATCACCCATAGACCAAAAGTTATCGCTAGTTGCAATGCGAATAATACGATCTTCAGCTAACCCAATATCGTTAGCCCAGTAGCCAAAGGCTTCTTCGTCATCATGGTAAATGGTCACTAACAGCTTTTCTTTTGGTAGTTTTACAACTTCAGTAAGAAACTCCCACGCAAATTTAATTGCATCTTGCTTAAAGTAATCACCAAAGCTGAAGTTACCTAGCATTTCAAAAAAGGTATGGTGACGTGCTGTGTAACCAACGTTTTCTAAATCGTTGTGTTTACCGCCAGCGCGTACGCAACGCTGAGAGCTAGTTGCGCGCGTGTAAGGGCGGCTTTCAGCGCCTAAAAATACATCTTTAAATTGCACCATACCGGCATTATTAAATAACAACGTGGCATCGTTACCCGGTATAAGCGAACTAGAAGGAACAACTTGGTGTTGTTTGCTGGCAAAAAAGTCTAAAAACTGTTGCCTAATTTGTGCGGTAGTCATGTGCTGCATGTGAAAGTCTCACCTGTATTTACTGTGCTTGCATTGCAAAATTTATTTGATCGTAGCTAAAACCTCTATACATTAAGTAGCGCACGCGCTTAGCTTTTTCTTTGTACTCGAGGTCTGCCGGTGTCGTTGAATACTTTTTGTTGTACGCTTCCTGCGCGAGCTCAAACCAATCTATTTCAAGCTCCTCAACCACTGTTTCAAGCAGTGCTCTATCAATCCCTTTACCCATGGCCTCGCTTTGAATTCGCTTTAAGCCGTGGCATTTAAATATGTGCTTTCTTACAAACCCTTCACAGTAACGCTGCTCGTTAATAAAATTGTGCTTTTCACACCAATCAAGCAGGTTTTCTATGAACTCGTCGGTTGCTTCTCTTTGCTGTAGCTTTTGGGTTAACTCACGGCGCGAATACTCTTGCCTTCCAAGTAACCAAAGCACATAGTTTTTTAACTTTTGTTTTAACGTATCATCCATTAAGCGTCAAAGCGTCCGCTTTGCTCGCTACTTAAAGGCTTAATGTTACTGTCATCACTTGGTGGCACAACGGGCATAAAAATAGCCTGATAAGAAACAAAGAAACTAATGTAGCAAATTGGCATTAAAATCAACAGTGGTAGTAGTGATAAGAACATCGACACCACCATTAATAATGCGCAAATAATACCATAAACACTCAATGGTAAAATATTATAATAAAACACCATAAACGAACTTTTTAAGGCATTTAAAATACGTTGCTCTTTATTAAAGTAAACCAGCGGTACTGCATAGGCAAACGAAGTAAAGTAAATTGAGAGCGCAATTAAAAACAATGCCACGTTAGCAAACGAGATGCTCTCAAGCATTTGGCTAACAGCGGTGTTTGGGTCTAAGTCTGGCTGTGTCATAACCGCCATTGCATCAGCAAATAATCCATTGGCGAGCAAGGCAATTAAAATTCCCGCCCCCATTTGATACAGCGCTAAGCGAAATAAGCCTAAGCGATTTCCTTTGGCTGAAAAGGGCTTCAAAATATCAGCTAACATAATTTTTCCGCCTTGCTGCTTGGTAAGCACGGCTTGATAAAAACCGGCGGTTAAAAATGGTGTAGCTAATGCTGCAGCTATTTGTAATACCGGCAAAAATAACGACAACAAGCCAACAATGCCAATAAACAAATGCATAAAAATAAAGGTTAATGGCTGAGTTTTAAAAATTAACCAACCTGCTTTAAGCCACTTTAATGCTGCATCCGCTTTAAAAATTCGTAATTGTGTAGACATACTTGCTCTTAATTAAAACAAAACACGCCGAGTATAACTCGGCGTTGGCTGGTATTACATAGGTGGTGGCGATAAATGCCGTTAATATTAGGGTCTGTTGACCTTTGCCGATTAAAATTTGTTCAAACTAGGGGCGATTTAATCGCGGCGTGAGGTTTGTAACCTAGTGGGCTAAGTAAAAACCGAGCAAAGCTTCCGCGTCCTGCTCACGCCCCTTACCTACATCCATGTAGGCAACAAAGAGTAAATCGCCCCTAGGCAGAACCCGAAGGGCAGCGCCTGTTTGGCATTGATGCTGCGTTATCGCCTATTTATGGGGAATAACCACACCACATAGGCTCTGCCTTGCCTAAATACCAAACAGACTGCTGCAAATTTAACCTTGAAAGGTCAACAGACCCTAAGGTTTTTTAATTTTCTTAATATCTAGCATGTGAGAGCCATGCTTAATCTTTGTCTCTAAATACGCCTTGTTACCTGAAAGCCCAGCTTTAATGTGTGCATGAGTGCCCACAACAGAGTCCACCTCTATGCCAGCATCTTTTAATGCGTTAAGCTTTTTAGGATTGTTAGTCATTAATTTTACATGCTTTAAATTGAGCGCATTGAGCATTAACACAGCATCCGAAAAATCACGTAAATCATCAGCAAAGCCCAAATGATTGTTGGCCTCGTAAGTATTCATACCTTGTGATTGCAGTACATACGCATCAATTTTATTATATAAACCAATACCACGCCCTTCTTGGCGTAAATAAAGTAAAATACCGCCCTGCTCATGCATCATTTCAATACACTCGTTTAACTGCTCACCACAATCACAGCGTGACGAATGAAATACATCACCGGTTAAACATTCAGAATGCATACGAATAAGTGGGACACCTTGCTCGGTATCGGCGTTATTAAATACTAAAGCAACATGCTCTTGGCCATCTTTTAAGCCACTAAAGGAGATAATTTCTGCTGGAATATCACTATTTTTGCCAACATTAAGCTGGACTCTTGCTCTTACTTGCGCCACGACCAATCCAAATATTAAAAAACTACGACACGATAAAGTGATAATATCACAAAAGTTCAAAATTGGATCGTAGTACATCTTATGTAATGACAAATATATGGCGACGACTGCGGCTATTTTCAATATTCAAACATAAATATATTGGCAATGGATATTTACCTTGGTTTACCTAAAATGATGACATACACATAAGGATTTGCTAATTTACCACCGACAAATAATAGGGATCATTATGAAACTAAATAAACTTGCATTACTGATGGGCTTAGGTTTATCTGTATTAAGCACCACGCCATTTGCCGAACAAGCAAATAACGCTCAAGCCGTTTTCAACGACGCGTATCAAAATTACTTAAATGCGGTTAAAACTGCAGACAATGTACAACAAGCCGCGGAGCAGGCTTACACATTAGGTAAAGCTGTTTACGGTGAAAATGCTGATAACACCGCAAACTTAGCGATTAACTATGCAAAATCAATTAATCGATACGGTAAACAGTGGATTGAAAAGCGTTTTTCACTTTACCAACAAGCCTACACTATTTCAGTTAACAACCATGGTAAACAATCATTAGAAACCGTTGATGCTTTAGTTGGCATGGCTAATTTTGCGCCCTCAGCTCAAAAAGCGGACTATTATTTAGAGCAAGTCATTGCAATAGCAAACACAGAAAATAAACCTAAATTTTTGGCCGATATGAAATTAGAAGCGGCAACCATATTAGCCAATAAATTCAGCTACGAAAAATACCGTGAAGCTAAAAACTACTTAGAAGAAGCCGATGAGTATTATCAAGCTAACTTACCTAAAAACTCGGTTGAACAAATAAAAGCTGACTTTTTAATGGCGTCATTTGCGGAAGGTCGAAAAAGATACGACCAAGCAATTGAACGGCTTAATCGCGTAGTAAAGGTATTTGATGAAAGCTTAAGTTACGATCACAACGCCGAGCTAACCGCACACTCAAGACTGATTGGCTTGTATGAAAAACAAGGCAAAAGTGATGAAGCCACGAAGCACTGTATCGCGATAGCTAAAATGGTGCCGTGGAAAGAAAGCCAAGAGCAAACGCCGCTATACCGCGTTAACCCTAAATACCCTAAAAACAAGGCGCGATTTAGTAAGAATGGCAGCGTAGTTATGGAGTTTGAAGTAAATGAGTCTGGCTTTGTAAAAAACCCACGCGTACTTAGTTCAGAAGGCGGCCTTGCTTTTGAAAAATCGGCAGTAGAAGCATTAGCGCAATGGCGTTATGCACCTAAGTTTGAACATGGAAAAGCGGTTGCAGCAACCTCCAAAGTACAGCTCGATTTTAAAGTAAACCGTTAATAACATACCAAAGGCGCTTCAAGCGCCTTTTTAGTTTATTCTACTTTAACTTAGCTAAAATGTTATCGCTGGCGGCCTCTATTAAATCAAGTACCTTTTCAAAGCCATCATCACCGCCATAATAAGGGTCCGGAATTGCGCTTTGTGCTTGCTCGCCATACTCTAAAAATAACGCAAGCTTGTATTGTAAATACTCGGGGCAACGTGCAGTTAAATCTGCGAGGTTTTGTGTATCGGCTGCTAAAATTAAATCAAACTCGCTAAAATCACTACTGCGCACCTTGCGCGAAAAAATACCTTTAAAACTATAACCACGTTTTTCGCCAGCTTGCATAGAGCGTCTATCTGGCGGGTTACCTTCGTGGTGCCCAATAGTCCCAGCCGAGTCCACTAGCAGATCAATGCCTAACTTTTTAGCACGCGCTTTTAATACAGCCTCTGCGGTAGGTGAGCGACAAATATTACCTAAACAAACAATCAGTACTTTTTTCACTTATGGCTCCCTAAGCTTTGCTAAAAATCGGTGATAAACGTTATTTTAATGAGGCTAATATTTTTTGTTCGCCCTCCAGCATGCTCTGCATAGCGGTGCCCTGTTTTACCCGACTATGCAAAGCAGCAAGCTTTGGCCAGCGCGACTCATCAAGTTGCTCACCGCCATGCTCCATATTCATTAACTGGCAGCTCACTGCAATGTCGGCAAGGGTTAAGCTCTCGCCAACAAAAAACTCGTTACTACCTAAATAACCTTCTAAATAATCAAATAAAGGCGGTAGTTTTTCATTTAATGCACTTTGTACCAATGCTTCATCGGTTTGCTTTTGCATTGTGGGGGCAATAATACGTTGCTGAAATACCGTAAATGTTGCCAGTGGAGCCAGCTCGTAATCTGCGTATTTTTCTAACCAGCGAACGGCTGCACGTTGCTCTGCAGTATTGCCAAGTAAAGCCGCTGGATTGGGGTGTTTTTCATCAAGGTATTGGCAAATAACGCTAGAATCCGCCAAGCTTAACTCGCCGTCTTTTAGCGCCGGAATACGCCCTAGTGGGTTCAGTTCTAAAAACCAGTCAGGTTGATTAAACGGCGAGATTATTTCGAGTTTATAGTCGAGTTTTTTATGCGCTAAACACACACGTACTTTACGTACATAAGGAGAAAGCGGGACACCGTAGAGAATTATGCTCATTGTAATTCCTATAAATTAAAACTGCTTTAAAATTGCGTCATCGTAGTCATCGGCATTTAAGGTTAAGTTGAACTTGGCCGCAACGCTATCAAGATCGGCTTGTTTAATCGCCAAATCATCCATGGTGATGGTGTTATCGTCAAGCTGCCATAACAAGCGTGAGCCTGCATAACTATAGTGAATGGCTAATAGTGCATCTGGGTTACCTTCACGCCCAGCAGCTTTTAGCTTAGCCATTTTACGAGTGATTTTATTAAGCGCTTGTTTAAGCTCCCACACATACACCACCTCGGTCATAAAAGGATGTGTTCGATATTTATTTAACAACCAACCTATGCCAATACTCGTAACAATAACGCCTAATAAATTCCAATGGAAATGACTGCCACTTTCATCGGGGAATAATACAATCAAGGTTTGTGAAATAGCTAAACTACCAATCGCTAAGCTTGCGGCACAACCGACTATAACGCGGTTTAAATGTTTACGATAACGTGCTTTATTTATTTGAATAAGTTGCATAGTTGCCTAAAAGTAAAAAACTAAAAAATACACAGCCCCATTGTAGCTAAACCCATCACAGAGTTTCGACTCTTTTTAATAAAATACCCGTAGTTTTTGATTTAGCACCTGTTTTATACTGCTTACAACATAAAACCAACCAACGATTTTATTTGCACCCACTTATTAGGCATAGGATAGTAGGCAACAAATACGACTCAGCATAGGAACATCATGATAAAAACACTGATTGCCTCAAGCTTAATGTTTTCTTCTTTTAGTGCGTTAGCTAATTTAAACACACCGCTAACTCCAGAAGAATTGCGAATTGAAAAAGCCAGCCAAGCAATGCCGAGCGTGCTAAACGCTTTTGCCAGCGAAGTTAATCAATTTGAGCAGCAATTCAAATCACTTTCAAGCTATGCACAAGCCGTAGATGCCGTTAATAACTACTCAAAACGATTGTGGTTTAGTGCAAAAAAACGCATCGCTAAAACGCAAAACTTAGATGATCGTGCACTTTACTGGGCTCGCTTACAATCAAGTAAAATAATTCGCACCATTGAGCCTGCATTTTCGCTGAGCGCCGAGCAGCAAACAGTGTTATTAACGTTGCTAGAAAACGGAAGCCGAGGCCGCACTGATCTGAGCTACTCAAAAAACACCACTAAAAAGATACTACTAACCGGGTTTGATCCATTTTTACTTGATAGAAATATAAACCAAAGTAACCCATCGGGCGTGGCTGCACTGCTTCTTGATGGTCAAGTAATAAACTATAAAGGGATTAGTGCTGAAATAAACACCGTGATGGTGCCAGTGCGTTATGAAGACTTTGATCAAGGCATTATAGAATCCTTACTTGCCCCTTATTACGCACTTAATAATGTAGATATGGTAGTTACCGTTAGTATGGGTAGTAAAGACTTTGACCTTGAACGCTTTCCAGGCAAGCGCCGCAGTGTAACAGCGCCCGACAACGCCAATATAGTGTATGGCGGTACCAAAACAGCACCGCTCATTCCAAGCTTAAACGACCGCCCATTACCCGGTACTGAATTTGTAGAATTTAGCTTACCTGTTAGCGCTATGCTAAAGGCAAAAGGCCCTTTTCCTATTAATGATAACCACTATGTTATTACCCTAAAAAAAGACTTTGAGCCTAACAGTTTTGACGAATTAAAAGATGCTGTTGCAGTGCGAGGCGGTGGCGGTGGATATCTGTCTAACGAAATTTCGTACCGCAGTATTCGGCTGCGTAATCAACTAAATTCAGATATTCCGACTGGACATATTCATACCCCGCGAATTGCCCAGTTTGAACCCGAAACCGAAGCTAAAATAGTTAAGCAAATTCAAGCTATGTTAGAGCAAAGTTTAGTCGCACTCTAACATCGTTTGCTTTTTCAACTTCAACGTTAGAACGACTATTAATTAATAAACGTAGGAGCACTTAAATGCTTCTACGTTTTTTTGCTTTAAACCGCTAAAAAAGCATGCTGAAATTACATTAAAATTAAAAGCGCTCTGTATCAATCTCGGCTATTTTATAATAAAAACTCATTACTTTAATTATTAACTAGATCTTCACAAATTGTGTTCTATGCTCATTTGAGGTACAAACCTTATTACAGGGACATAGTAATGCTCACAATTAATCACTTTTTTAATTCTTTAAATTTAACAAAAAAACTTATTTCCGCCTTTTTAATTGTTGCTCTAGTGCCAATAGCAATAATTATCACGGTCACTATCAATACAGCGTCAAACTCGATGACAGAACAGGTTTATTCCCGTTTAGACGCGGTGAGTGAAGTAAAACAAAGCGCTGTTGAACGCTACTTTAACAATATTGAAAATAAGCTAAATGCGCTGCAAGCAAACCCAGAAATGGCTACTATTGCGACAAAGTTTATAGAAGGATTTAATGATATATCCCCTTCAGCTTCATCAGCGTCTCTAAATCGCTTTTATAAAGAGTCTTTTACCCCAAAATTTAAACAGCTAAACCCAACAGACACTGTCTCTTCATCCCTATTAGAGCAAATGAATCCAAAAAGTATTGAGCTGCAATCTCGTTATCTAGCTAATAACCCAAATCCAATTGGTGAAAAACAAAAACTAACCGCTACTGGGCAATCAGATAGTTACGAGCAAGCGCACCGTAAATACCATCGTTATTTACGCGATATGACCAATATAAATGAGTTCTACGATATTTTCATTATCGACCCAACAAATGGCAATATTGTTTACTCCGTTTATAAAGAAGTCGACTTTGCCACATCGCTACAAACAGGGCCCTATGCTAAAAGTAATTTAGCGAGTTTATTTCAACAATTAAAAAACAGCAACGATCCTCAAGAAATTGCATTTGCAGATTATAAACAGTACTCCCCTTCATATAATGCCCCTGCTAGCTTTATAGGTAAGCCTATTGTTGTTGATGGTAAAACGGTTGCTATTTTAGCCGCCCAATTATCGATTGAAGATGTCAATTCAATCATGAAAGAACGTGGCGGGTTGGGCGAAAGCGGAGAAACCTACCTTGTAGGTCCTGAGGGGTTAATGCGCTCTGACTCTTATATCGACCCGAAAAATCACTCTGTAGAAAGCTCATTTAGAAACCCAAATAAAGGCACAGTGAATACCTTATCTGTAATCAAAGCACTAAAAAATGAAAAAGGGCAGCATGTGATAAGTGATTATAACAATGAGATGGTGCTCTCTGCATTTGCACCTGTAAATGTCTTTAATGTTCGCTGGGCATTAATAGCAGAAATGGACGAACAAGAAGCTTTTGAGTCGATAACCACACTTTCTCAACAACTCATTGTTATACTTTTCATCACTATTTTCATTGTTACTATTGCCGCATATTGGTTTGCGCGAACACTAACAAAGCCTATACATGCACTGGCTGATACAATGAAAAAAGTGGAACAACAAGGAGACTTTTCATTACGAGCAACTGTCTATTCAAGCGATGAAATAGGCGTTAGTACTCAAGCATTTAACACTCTTCTTGATGCTCTGCAGTTATCTATTAGTGAAACAAACCGTGTTATGAATCAAATGGCTGAGGGAAAATTCGATCAACGTATTGAAGCGCCATGTCGAGGGGAATTAGACACGTTAAAACAAGCAACCAACGATTGCGCAAGTTCACTAAATGGTGCGATAAACGAGTTAAATAACATTGCGATTGCTATGGCTGATGGTCAATTTGATATTCAAATTAATGCCTCAATGTCAGGCGAGTTAGGCACCTTAAAAAGTAATATTAACCAATCGCTTTCTTCAATAAATAACACAATGAATAGTATCGTCGATATTATGGCTAACGTAGAGCAAGGTAATTTTAAAGAACAAATCACCTATCCAGCGAAAGGAAAACTTGCGCAACTAAAAGACAGCGTGAATAACTCAGTTAGTAGTTTAAGTATTGCTATAGATGGTATTAGTGACGTTATGAGTGCATTACGACAAGGCCAGTTTTCAGCACAATTAGATGCCCCCTTAGCTGGCCAGCTTGATATATTAAAACAAGATATTAATTCCAGTATGGCTAACCTAAATAATGTAATGAATGAAATAGGTGAAGTCATGACCTTTGTTAGTAAAGGTGACTTTAAAAAAATGATAAAAGGTGAAGCCAGCGGTCAACTTGAGCAGTTAAAAAGTAACATCAATACATCAATCACTGCTATTGATAATGCTTTAACTGAGATTTCATCAGTTATGCTAGCAATTAGTCAGGGGCGTTTTGATCATACTATTTCATCGACTATGACAGGCCAACTAAATAGCTTAAAAACAGATATAAACCATTCGGTAACTAACCTCGAGCGCGTCATAAACGACCTCAATCAAGTAATGGCCGCGATGGCAAACGGCGATTTTTCTCATCAATTAAAACAGCCATTACAAGGCCAGTTGGAAGATTTAAAAAATAATGTAAATGAGTCTACCTCATTAGTTTCATTGGCTATAAATGAAGTCAGTAGCGTTTTATCAAACTTAGCTAAAGGTGACCTTACCAAAAATATAGAGGGACAATATCAAGGCGTATTCGATACCCTTAAAAGCGACACCAACGCGACTATCGAGAAATTAACCAATGTCATTCAAGAGATTCAAGTATCGGCTAGTCAGGTTATGCAAAATGCAGGTGAAATAGCTTCAAGTAATACTGAAATAAGTAAGCGCACAGAGGAGCAAGCTGCCAATCTTGAAGAGGCAAGCTCAAGTACTGAGCAAATGCTAGATGAGTTAACTAAAGTATCTGAACAATCAAAAAGTGCAGTGGCATTGGCAAGCAATGCAGAGCAAATTGCTGAAGAAGGAAATCGCTTATCAATACAAACCGTTAGCGCGATTGATGAAGTGAATGAAGCCAGTAAAGACATTAACGAAATACTTACGGTTATTGACAATCTCGCTTTTCAAACAAACTTGCTATCACTTAATGCCGCCGTGGAAGCTGCTAGAGCTGGCGATCATGGAAGAGGCTTTGCCGTAGTCGCTAATGAAGTAGGTGATTTAGCTGGGCGCAGTGCTAAATCGGCAAAGCAAATAAAAAGCATTATTGTAAATAGTAATCAAAAAATAGCGCTTGGGACTGAGTTAGCAGACACCTCAGGGAAAAAATTAAAACACATAATGCAAGCTGTTAGCGATGTTAATAAAAATATAATACATATAGCGCATTCTACCTCCGCACAAGAGCAAGCGATTAAAGAGGTTAACCTTGTTGTACAACGTTTAACCGGTCTAACCCAGGCAAACTCGGCTATTACAGAAGAAACAATGGCGGCAGCACGTCAAATGGCAGAACAAGCTACCGAGATGAGAGTGCAACTCAATTACTTTAATCTGAAAAAAGAGCAATAATAACCCGTCGCATTACACGTTATTTTGCTCACACGGTGCCTTTATTTTAACTTTAGTAATTCGATGAGCCATTATTATTAAAAACTTCAAATAATAAGGGCCCATCATAAAGTTACGTCACTTTACCCGCTAAATTAAAACGTGGCTGGGTATATAGCTGGGTTTTAACCACCTCAGCTAAAATAGTTACTGCTTGGTAAATATCTTCAAACGAGGTGTAAAGAGGTGTAAAACCAAAGCGTAAAATATTAGGCGCACGAAAATCTGCAATCACCCCTTTTTCAATTAACGCTTGGCATATAGCAAATGCGTCGGTATGTGAAAACGCTAATTGGCTGCCTCTTTGGCTCGAATTCTCAGTAGAACATAAATGCAAATCACGTAAGCATGAATGTGTTTGTACTAATTTAATAAATACGTCGGCAAGTGCAATCGACTTTTCTCTTATTTTTGAAATATCTACATCTTGCCATACATCAAGCGCAGCATCTAAAGCACTCATAGCAATCACACTGGGTGTGCCACATAAATACTGATTTATATTGTTAGCACGTTGATATTTTGCATCAAAAGCAAATGGTTTGGCATGACCCATCCAGCCTGATAAGGGTTGTTTTACAGCAGCTTGGTGGCGTTTTGCTACATATAAAAACGCAGGCGAACCAGGGCCGCCATTTAAGTATTTATAGCCACAACCAACAGCAAAATCAGCATTACAGTCATCAAGTTCAACCGGTATAGCACCTGCACTATGGGCTAAATCCCATATCACCAAAATGCCTTTTTCATGAGCTAGCTGGGTGATTTTGTGCATATCCAACAATTTACCGGTCCTAAAGTTCACTTGTGTTAACAGTAATACTGCCACTGAATCATTTAGGCTTTGTTCAATATTTTGCTCTGAGACGAGTTTTAGCTGACATAAATCGGGGCCTAATAATTCACTTAACCCTTGTACCATGTATAAGTCAGTAGGAAAGTTATCCTCGGTAGATAACACCACGTTACGCTCAGAGTTTAACGATAGCGCACTACTTAATAGTTTAAATAAATTAACCGAAATAGAATCACAACAAATAACTTGGCCTTTGTCGGCACCAATAATAGGCGCTATTTTCTCTCCTACCTGAGTAGGTAAATCAATCCATTGGTGATCATTCCAACTTCTAATTAGGTGACTACCCCATTGCTGGCTTACCACCTCTGCTACGCGCGACTTTACTGCTTTAGGCAAAGCACCTAATGAATTACCATCGAGATAAATAGTGTCTGCGGGTAAATCAAATTCGTCACGCTTGTGAGCCAGCGTATCCGCTTTATCAAGCGCTATAATCTCATTAAAATTCATTGTTACATCTCATTCAAATTTTGTATTAGTGTATTAAATGCAGCTGATCCCGGATGGATCCAATCAAAATGCCCCACGCCTTCTAACATAACAACTGGACGTTTAAGCTGTTCTAAATTAAAAGCAGGCACGATGGCATCTTGGTCACCTTGTAAAATAATGCTTTGCGGATGAAGCGATTGCTCACTCGGGTTAGCTTGCGTGTATGCCTTAGGTTTATCAGTTGGCATGCCTTGCATAAAATCTTGAGTCACTTTTTGACAACTATTATCACCACGCGCATACGCTTTTATATCAGTAATAGGGGCTAAACCAATAACCCCTTTAAGCTGGCTTATTTCACCACCCGCAAGCAATGCTAAATGCCCACCTGCCGAATGCCCTACCGCAACTGATCCTGCTAATTTAAACTCGCCATTATTGTAAGTACTTGCCGCTAAAATACCGGCTTTAACATCATTAAACGTTGCAGGCCAGCCACCACCGCTTGCACCGCTTCTTCTATACTCTAAAGACCATACATTAAAGCCAGCTTGTGCAAGCCCTGTACTTAACGCATACGTGTGCTTAATATCGTACTCACTCAGCCAACAACCACCATGGAGTAAAATAACTAATGGCGTTTGCACCAGAGTTTGTTTTGCGCGCCAAAGTAATGCGTACTGTGACTCATCACTGCCGTAGGCTACTTTTTCATCAGCTGAGTTATACCCAAGCGAAGCCACACTTGCGTATGCAACATTATTATCTACATCAGGAAATTGAACTGGTTGCTGCGCGGTGGCGTTGACCAAAAAAGGCCATACAGAAAAAAATAAAACTACTAAGTTTTTCAAAATAAAGTACTTCCTTTTATAACCTTAAAAGCGATATAACTGAAAACGCTGGCAGTCGTTTATAAATGTTCTATACGACTTACCAGCGCTATTACGTCATTATTAATAAAATAAATCGAATGATTTATTGTTGTTTAAAAACCGTGCCTTCTTTCATAACAAAATCAACATCCAATAAAGCACTTATATCACTTAATGGGCTGGTGTCTAAGGCAATAATATCAGCAAACTTACCAGCTTCTATAGTGCCTAAGCTATGATTCATATCAATTAAATCAGCCGCGTTAACCGTTGCCGACTTTAAGATATCAGCAGGAGTCATACCCGCTTGGTACATTAATACCGCTTCTTGTGCGTTAATGCCGTGCTTAGATACGCCACTGTCGGTACCAAATGCAATGTTAACCCCCGCCTTATAAGCCTTAGTAAAATTATTTAGCATATCGCCACCAACCTTGATTGCTTTGCTTTTAATGGCTTCAGACATAAAATCAGAGTTATTGGCTAAGTTAACCACCGTATCGCCAGCAAGTAACGTAGGCACAAGGTAAGCACCTGTCTCTTTAAATAGTTTAATACCTTCATCGTCGGTGTAACTACCGTGCTCTATACTATCAACGCCCGCACGTAATGCTGCGTTAATACCTTGGGCAGCATGGGCATGACTAGCTACTTTCCGCCCTAAACCATGTGCGGTATCAACAACTGCTTTGAGCTCATCGTCTTGCATTTGCTGACCTGTACCGGTAGTCGTATCCGAAAGCACCCCACCAGTAGATGCGACTTTAATTAAATCAGCTCCATACTTGATTGCGTAGCGAGTTTTTTTGCGACACTCTATTGCACCATCACACACTGTGGGCGGTGTTTTCATCGTGAGTAAGTCTGGGCTCATACCATCAACATCTAAGTGCCCGCCGGTAATAGTAACGCCAGCACCAGCAATAATTCGAGGGCCACTTATCCATCCTTTGGCCACCCCATTTCTTAGTGCATACATTTGCTCACTTTGACTGCCTACATCACGCACTGTAGTAAAACCCGCCAGAAGGGTTTTGTTAGCAAAATGCACACTGCGCATTGCTACATCTGCATCAGACATTTCCACCAGCTCTTTTTTGTTATCTGGCCCAAGCTCACCTTGTAAATGCACATGCATATCCATGAGTCCTGGCATAACAAAGCTGGTCGACAAATCGATTAGCTGAGCATTTTCACCAAAACGGTTGATAGGTAAAAAACCCGCTGATACCGAAACTATTTTGCCATTTTCTATTACTACAGTTTGTTTTTGTTGTGGTTTTTCTCCGGGAATAGCTAGCAACTCTCCTGCATGAATCACTTTAGTATCCGCATGTGCATTAGTAGCAACGATGTTGACTGCGAAAAAAAACGAGGTAACCACACTCAATCGAAATATGCTCATTAAACTCTCCAATGAATCGTCATTCGTTAATAACAACGAAACAACGTTAAAATATTGTTATATCACTAATACCTTATCAGGAAAGTTATAAAAACAAACCACTATCATACTTTTATTACAAAAAACGGCTGAAAGTCAGACTATTAAAACAAAAAAGCAGCACACCTAATTGGTCGTGCTGCTTTTAAACATCGCAATTAAAAATAAACCTTACATCGTTTCCTGGGCCTAAAGTTAAACTTTAAAGAAGGCAATTTCTTTTTTAAGCGAACCAGACAAATCAGTAAGTACTTTAGTTGCCGTGTCATTTTTATTCATCGATTCAATGGTTTCTTCAGACATTACCGCAACCTGCTCCATTGCAGCACTAAATTCAGTTACCACTTGAACTTGTTCAGATGCCGCGCTCGACACCTGCTTCACCAAGTTCAACGAGTCCATTGCTTGTTCCTCAATGTGTTTGAGTAAATCTGTTGCCTGCATAATTTTCGCTTTGCCGTTTTCAACCTGTGGCTGCGTTGTTTCCATAGCACTTACAGATGCTGCCGTTTGAGTTTGCACATCGTTAATCATAATCTCAATTTGTGAGGTGGCTTCACCGGTGCGCTGTGCTAACTGGCGTACTTCGTCTGCAACAACGGCAAAACCGCGTCCCGACTCACCTGCTCTTGCAGCTTCTATTGCGGCATTAAGAGCCAGCAAATTAGTCTGCTCAGAAATACCACTGATCACACTCGCAATGCCGCCTATTTGTTTTGTATTTTCAGCTAATAACCTTATTTGCTCTACCGTTTCATCAACGGTGGTCGCTATGCGTTCCATTTCGGTAGCGGCGGCATTCACCACTTTACGACCTTCCATTGCATAGTTAGCGGTTTGCTCTGAATTAGTCTCTGTTTGTGCTGCAATATCGGCTACTTTATCAATGCTAGCGCTCATACTGCTTAATTGTGAGGCTGTTTGAGTAGTTAATTGAGCTTGTTGCTGCGCACCATTTAGTACCAATGTAGAACCATCAGACACTTCTTCTACTTTGTCTTGTAGTTTGTTAGACGCATAAATAATATTCTTAGCGATACTGGTCAACTTTGTACTCATGGTATCTAGCGAATCAAGAATACTGCCTGTGTGAGGTGTTTTTAAACTCTTGGTTAAATCACCGTCTGCCAATACAGCTATAACTTGCTGTGCTTCATTAGGCTCACCGCCTAGGGTCGCTCTGAGGCTTTTATCAATAAGTATACCCACAGCAACAGAGAAACTGATCGCGATAGCGCTCAGTATCAGCATAAAGTTTTCAAATGTTCCAGCAACGTCTCTTGCTTGAGGTGTCGCTATTTGGTTTTGATCTTCCTGATAATCAATAAACTGATTGATAGTGTTAAGCCAATTAATAAAAGCAGGTCGAGCTTCATCAAGCACCTTTTCATCAACCGGCTGACCAACCTTTTTCATTGCAATAATTGTCTCCACAATAGGCAACGTTTTTGCCTGAATAGCCTCAATACGGCGTAAAATATCACGCTCTTTTGCTGTAAATATCGTGTCGTTATTTAGCATTTGCCTCATCTGCGTTTCAGATTCAGCATAAAATCCTTCTAATCTTTTGATTTCCTTTTCATATTCTCTAACCCTTGCGTCATTATTTGCAATAGCTATATCTCTAATGGCAATAGCACGGTCATGCACACTGCCTCTAAAGTTAATAGCGTAGCGTTGCTTTACTGAGTTTACATCAGTGATTTTTGCTAGGGTTCTATCGATATAGTTCACACGATTAATACCTTGCGCAGTCAGAAGAACTAACAACGCTAGTACAATTCCAAAACCAATAGAGAGTCTTGCCCGAATGGACAATGACGAAAAGAAGTTCAACATAAATAGGCTCAATGAGAAGTGATAGGCAGTTATACGAATGTTACCAAAAAATAGCCTTCTTTATTATCAATAAAGCTAAAAATAATATAAAAGAACTATTTTTAATTGCAAAAAACGCAAACTATTAAAAAAAACCAAACAATTGGTTTAAAAAACAACCACAAGCAAAAACAAATATCACTGTTCAATAACAATGATGGCAACGTAAGATCAAAAACTTTTTAAGCTCAAACCCAAAATGAAATTAGTTTTTTCATGCAGTTAAACCTGATAGGTGTGCCTATACTTAATCCAGGTGTTGTAATACTTTTCATATACAGGGAGCTTATGGATATTAAAGACATAAATATTGCGCTGCTAGAAAAGTGTAATTTTCTTTTAATGGTATTTGATAATAATAATCAGCTTAGTTATCTTTCTCCAAGGTGGTCAGAGCTAAATGTTGCAGCTAAAAAAGTACCCACCATTGAAAGCCTTTATGGCTGTTGTACTACTGAAAGCAAAGCTCTATTACAACAACAAATTCTCGCACTAAAATCGCAACATAATGAGTTAGACCAATTTGATATTGAACTAACATTAGCAACCGATTACTCCATTAAACTAAATTGTTGCTTACATAGTGTGCAGCAAAACCAGCGCCAATATATGGTTTTAATTTTTAACCAGCACTTTGCCCAAGTGTCGTCTGTTATTAGCAATAACGAATTACAAACCATCATAGAAAATGCCGGCGAAGTTTTAAAAGTGGGTTATTGGCAACTCGACTGTAACACAAGCCAATTATTTTGGACCGATGAAATTTACACCATTCATGGTGTTTCACCCAGTAACTATTCCCCTGAACTAGACACAGCAATAAATTTTTATCATGAAGACGATAAACCCAAAATAGCCCATGCGGTCGAGCAAGCTCTTGCGAGCGGGCAAGGGTGGAGCTGTATAAAGTTGCGTGTTGTAGGTAACGATCAACAAGAGCGCATTGTTATATCAAGCGGCAATGTATCAAGAAATAAAAACGGTGCAATCACTAAGTTGTATGGCATTTTTCAAGATATATCGGGGAGTGAAAAAATCGCTCTAGAGCGGGACTTTTTAGTTACCGCACTCAAAGAAACTACGGTTGGGATGGTGATTGCCGATAAAGACAAGCGCGTTATTTGGGTAAATGGCTCATTTGAAAGAATAACAGGCTATACACTCAATCAAGTGGAAGGTAAAAAACTAGGTGCTATTTTACAAGGTGAAAAAACTGACGCCAACACAATAGAGCAACTTAAAATTCATCTTAAAAAAGGCATCCCTATTACCACCCGAATTTTAAACTATACACAAAGTGGGGACCCCTATTGGAATGAACTGGCCATATCACCCATTTTTAGAGACGGCAAAGTGGCTTATTACTTTGCTGTACAAAACGACGTAACCAAAGAAATAAACATTGAGCATAAACTGATCGCGCTTAACACCAGTTTAGAGCAACGTATTCAGGCGCGTACTCAAGAGCTCTCTTCACTTAATAAAGAGCTAGAAAAACAAGCAAATATAGACCCACTTACAGGCTGTTTAAATAGACGAACTTTATACAGATCACTCAGCGATGAACTATTAAAAACACAAAATAAAAACACCTATATTTCGTTATTAATGCTCGACATAGACCATTTTAAAGCAATAAATGATAACTATGGTCACGAAGCTGGCGACTTAAGCTTAAAAGAGCTTACCAATACATTACGCGCTTTAACCAGAAAGCAAGATTTTGTATTTCGCCTGGGCGGTGAAGAGTTTTTAATTATTATGCCCAACACAAACAAAGCAGAAGCTAAGCAAGCCGCTGAGCGAATAAAACACGCAGTAAATGAACATAAAGTTTACTATCGCAATTTTAATATTAGCTTTACGGTAAGTATTGGGCTACTTACTCATGATGGCTCTATCAGCTTACAAAACAGCTTAAAATATGTTGATGACTATTTATACGAGGCAAAAACGAAAGGCCGTAATAGAATTGTTGATTGAGCAGTTTTAAATCAATTAGCAAAAACTGTTAAGGTCATATAAGCTAACTACTTGAGCATAATAATTTAATTGCATTTTACGCTAGCGCATCCATTATTATTTTTATTCAATTACTCATTGTTAGGCATATCAAAAACAAGGTTACATAATGATAAAAGCGTCAACACCTGAAGATGAACTATCACGGCTAAAAGATTTATATGAGTATGACGTTTTAGACACTGAAGCTGAGAAATCCTTTGACGACTTAACCCAGCTTGCATCTGATATTTGTGAAACGCCAATCTCACTAATAAGTCTTGTTGATCCCGACAGGCAATGGTTTAAATCAAAGCAAGGTATTGATGTAGACGAAACCGCACGGGATATCTCGTTTTGTTCTCACGCAATTTTAGAAAACCAAGTGTTCGAAGTTCAAAATGCACTTACTGATACCCGCTTTCACGATAATCCCTTGGTTACAAACGACCCAAATATTCGCTTTTATGCAGGTGCACCTCTTATAACTCCTAGAGGCAATGCTATTGGTACGTTATGTGTTATTAGCGATAAACCAAAAAAGCTCTCAAGCAAACAGATAAATGCACTCACGGTTTTGAGCAAAGAAGTTATTGCGCAATTAGAGCTTAGACTTAATAATAAAAAGCTAGTGATGGCATTAGAAAAACAAAAAGCACACAATAAAGAACTAGAAAAGTTAAAAGAAGAAGCTGATACAGCCAATAACACAAAAAGTAAATTTTTGGCAAATATGACTCATGAGTTGAGAACCCCATTACATGGGATTTTAAATTTAGCTGAGTTTGCCATATCAGAAGGCACAACAGAGGAAAAAGATAACACCTTAAAAAGTATATTAAAGTCAGCACATTACTTATCAAATATTGTAAACGATATTTTAGACTTTTCTAAAATTGAGGCTGGTAAATTAGAGATTGAACATATCAACTTCAATCTTAATGACGTTATTAGCGATGTAATAAAACCCCAGTTACAGCAAGCGTCTGCTAAAGGTATAAAACTTATTAAGTCGGTAGATCCTAAAATAGCAGAGAATTTAAAAGGCGATCCTCTTCGGGTTTCGCAAATTTTAAATAACTTGTGCTCAAATGCGATTAAATTTACCAACTTTGGCCAAGTAGAGCTGAAGGTAAGTGTTAAAAGCACTACATTACAAACACAAGTACTCACCTTTGAAGTTATTGATACAGGGCTTGGAATTAATGAGACTGTTCAAGCGCATTTATTTAAAGAATTTCATCAGGCAGACTCATCGACCTCAAGAAAATATGGAGGTACAGGTTTAGGCTTATCAATTTGCGCTCGTTTGAGTGAGTTAATGCAGGGGCACCTTAGCTTTACCAGCAAAATAGGTAAAGGCTCGACGTTCACTTATGAGCAAAGCTTTGAGATTGCTTTATTGCCATCAATACCAAAACAGAGCACTGAGTTAACAAACCTGCAAGGTTGTACTGTTTTAGTTGGTGAAGATAATAAAATAAATCAGCTTATTATTGTTAAAATGCTCAAAGCCCATAATGCTAATTTAATTATTGCAGAGAACGGTAACGAGTGTGTCCAGTACTTTAAAGAGCACCCGGTAGACTTAATTTTCATGGATATACAAATGCCTGAAATGGATGGGATAAAAGCTACTCAGGCTATTAGATTGCTTCCTACAGGTAAAACCGTTCCAATTATAGCTATGACAGCAAATACCTTAAAACAAGACATTGAGCATTATTTAGATATTGGTATGGATGGCTACTTAACTAAACCGTTTGATAAAGCTAGACTCAATAGCTTACTCAATGTTTATAACCCTAGAAACCTTAACCTAAAGAACTTAGCAGTAAAAATTAGCGATCCTAATATTTCTAGTAACAGGAAGCTAAACCAAATATGCAAAGAGTTAAAAGCACTCATTCCCGGTGCAAATCGAGTCAGCCTGTGGCTATTTAATAAAGAATACAGTGCATTAAATTGCCTAATTTGCCTTGATGAAAATAATGACGTGTCCAATGGCACTGTTTTAACTGCAGAAGACTCACCTGCTTATTTCAATTATATTTTAACCAACCAAGCACTCGACGCCTCCGATGCTAGAAACAACGACGTAACTAAGCAGTTCACTAGCTCTTACTTTGAGCCACTCGATATATACTCTTTACTTGATTACATTTATATACTTGATAACAAACCGTTAGGTGTTATTTGTTGTGAAAGTGTAGGCTCAAAGATCACTTGGAGCCATACTGATAAAGAGTCGTTAATCAAAGTCGCAGACGTTACTAACTTGTTTTTATCAAAGCAGATTGAATCCACATAACAAAATACACTCAAAAAAAATTAATGACTAATTATTAATTCACTCTCTATGCAGCTAACACCCAGGTTAACGTTGTTAGCTGCCTACAAGCTTAGGTATAATGATCTATCTCGGCTGTGTTTATTAGCCTCTAAATTGGACCATCTCCCATGAAAAAACTATCTGCTGTGCAAGTAAAACAACAAGCACTCGTCCTCAATGTTGCTGATAAAATAGAAGCGCAAGGCCGGGCTGAAATCCCAGGCATGCTGCAATGCTGGTTTGATGTGGAATATCATTTATTTCCAGGCTCTTTACTGATGTGTTTTCAGTTTGAAAACCAACAAGCATTAACTGCTGCAGAGCCTGATTTATTAAAATGGCAAAAGCGTTTAAGCGCTGCCATGCTTAAAAAAGGCGTGATTTTAAAAGATATGCGTAAACATTTAGTGTTTACCTTAAAAGGGCCGGACGACTAAACCACTTATAGCGAAAGCACACTCTACTTTGGTGTGCTTTCCAAATTAAACTCATTAACGTGCTTAATTAGCTCTGGGAAAAACGCCAAAAAAAGCCCATCTAGCTCATTGTAATGGCGGCATATATCTTCTGCAGCGCCAGAAAAAGTATTAGTAAAGCGAATTCGTTTAGCAATATTATCAAGCGCCAGCCCCACTCCATCAACGCTTTCGTACTCTTTAAACCAATCGTTTTGCATCATACTAGTTACCACACGTTGCATTCGTGTAGGCATTACAGGTATACGCTTATCCAAAAGCCCATAACTGGTATGCTTAAAATCAATTAGTGATTGATTATTAAACTGTCGCCAATGCTGAATAAGAAAATGATCAAACACCACATCAACAGCCACGCCTGCAAAGCGCCTGCGCTTGGCTGAAAAAAGCTGTTTAGCCTCTTTAACTAAAGGATGTGCGTCAGTAAATTTATCCACTAAATAATGATTATCAAGCGCGCTTTTAACGGTTACCGGTATATGCGCTAACTGCCTTTGACCACCAAAATCTCCCAACAAATTCCCAAAGTGAGAATCAGCCGTAGGCTGTGCTAAATAAAGGTGGGCTAAGTAATTCAAGGTGATCCTAGCAGTTGATCAAAGTAATAAAATAATAACGCAGTTTTGAATAAAATTCATTTTAGAGAAGAACAGTTTCATTTAGCTTTATTCTTCGAAACTATCCAATCCAATTACAATTGTATTTTATTAATTCAGTAAAGAGTCAGGCCAATTTTGTTATCACTGTTGCTGCATTTTTTCGGTGCTGCATGAGTCATAAAATACCTTGCTTAGCCTTTAATACTAAATGCTATTTTTCATTGTAACCAAGGCTAATTACGTATTATGACAACGACTTTATTAAGCAATTCACAGCAAGTCGCACTGCAACAAGCACTATTCAAGAGTAAACTGTTAAACAGTGCTAATTTAAAGAGTGATAACCCACCATCACTTGAGCACAAAGCCTATAGCGATATCGCCGTAATGCTCTATCGCTTTAATTTACAAAAATTAAAATGGTCATCTTTTTTAAAAGCAGCCATAAGCGCAGCAAATAATGTATGCCAATGGTTAGCCAGTGAACTTGTCAGATGCCAGCAAAGCTACAAAGCCCAATCTGATGAAGCAGTAAGCGTTGAACAAAGTGCATTTTTTTGTGGCGTTTTTAGCGAAGAGCTCGCCTATATTGAGGGTTTGCTAGGGAAAGAAGATCACGCAGATTAAAAGCTAATAAACGTTTTAGATTAGGGTCTATTGGCCTTTGCGGATTAATATTTGTTCAAACTAGGGACAATTTAACCGCGGCACGAGGTTTGTAACCTAGTGGGCTAAGTAAAAATCGCAAAGCTTCCGCGTCCTGCTCACGCCCCTTACCACCATTCATGTAGGCAACAAAGAGTAAATCGCCCCCGGGTAACACCCTTTGGGCAGCGCGTGTTTGGTATTTATGCGCGTTATCAGATATTTATGAGGAATAGCCTCGCACCACAGGCTTAGTATTGCCTAGAAAAACAAACACACCGCTGAAGATTTAACCTCTAAAAACAACTGGCCCTAGTCTCTATCTTGTTTTCTTATACTTACTATTTTGCTTTTGTTACTTTGTTCCTCTAGTTTTTATCTAACGCAAAACAAATCACTCACTATATTCACAATAACTGTGGGATACGAAAGGAATAAATGATGAGCCGAATTCCCTTTTTAACACTGATAGCGAGTTTAATTATAAGCTCGAATGGAATGGCTGTTGAAAAAGCCGATATGATCTTAACAAACGCAAAAATTCACGGTCATGAAAACGCTAATGCTATTGCAATTTATGATGGAAATATCTTGTTCGTAGGTAAAGCATCTGATGCTAAAAAATATAGTAATCAAAAAACTGAAGTTATCGATCTCGAACATGCGTATGTAATGCCCGGTTTTATTGATAACCATAACCATGTATTTGAAGCTGCTTCTGAAGCGGGTGGTAACTGTGAGCTCAGTATGAGTGCTACACTTGAAGGCCAAATTCCTTACTTAAAAGCTTGCAGTAAAAATAGCAAGTCCAAAGGGTGGCTGATGGGATATGGTTTTTCGTTAGATGCCATTATCAATGAATATAATACTCAAACACCTTTGGAGGTGATCGACCGTATTTTTCCTGTTCGTCCTGTTGTGATAATGGAGCAAACTTCACATTCAATGTGGGTCAACTCTGCAGCACTAGAACTTGCAGGTATCACTAAAAATTCACCTGAGCCACAAGGCGGAAAGATTCTTAAAGATCCAGACAACGGTGAACTTAACGGCATCTTATTTGATAATGCTGGCGATATCGTGATGGAGATGGCCTGGAACAGTCTAGAGGATCAATTTGAGCAAAGCTATGACGGCTTAATAGCAGGTCTTGAAGAATCAGCATCATATGGCATTACGACTATTGGTGACGGACGGCTCTATTGGAAACGCGGCTGGTATGAAGTATGGAAGCAAGCAGAAAAAGACGACAACTTAACTGCCCGAGTATCAATGCGCCCATGGATTTATCCTGCCGATTCGATGGGACCTCAGTTGGCCTTTCTGAAAAAAATTCAATCAAGTGATACATCTAGCCTGCTATTAGTTGATCAAGTAAAAATATATAGCGATGGTATTACGATCAATGGCACAGCGAAAACGTTAGCACCGTATTTAGATACTTACATACCAGATGAACCTTACGGTATTAATTATATTTCACCTAGCCAAATAAAAACTTGGTTAGATGCACTGGATAAAATCGGTTATAGCGCACATATTCATGCGATTGGAGACGGGGCTGTTCGTGAGTCGCTTAACGCAGTTGAACATGCGCGCGGTAACGGTTCAACCAAGCCGTACACTCTTACCCATATTGAGCTTGTAGACCCAGAGGATGTCAATCGCTTTGCTAAGTTGAATGTAACCGCTGATTTTCAAGTCGGTTCTGAGTACGTTGTTACTCATGATCTTTCATGGGCTAAAATCTTTTTAGGTGCAAAAAGAGCCAACTCATTGATGAACCTTAGAGCTATCTTTAATACTGGGGCGAATTTAACACTAAGCAGTGACTGGAATGTTCATGAGTTAAATCCGCTTGTTGGTATCGCTAATAGTCTAAGAATGGGGAATACGGGACTTCCTAATATAAAAGCTGCTATTGATGCATATACCATCAACGCTGCAGTGAGTCTTGGAATAGAAGACATTACAGGCTCTATTAACGTAGGAAAATCAGCAGATTTTGCTATTTTAGAGAAAAATATTACACGTTTGTCTCCCGATGATATAGCAAAGACGAAACTCTTAATGACTGTATTGCAAGGCGATATAGTATTTAGCGCTGAAGAGTAAATAATTAAGTGCAGAGACTGAGCTACACCTTTTAATAAAATACAGCGGGTCTTCCTTTTGGCTTTAATTATGTAACCCTACAGTAAAATCAGAATCGATTTAAGTGGGTTTTCCGCTAGAGAAGTAGGGTCACTCATAGATTTTATAACGAGAGCTCTAGCTAAAAGAGGAGTAAACAGAAATGAGTCAGTAGAGCTCACTTATTTGGCTTTTCAAAAGGGAAAGTCAAAACTCAAGGCCTGAGCTCACAACTGAGTTGTGCTATTGCTATGGCTAAGCCCTGCATGTAACCTAGTTAAGATTTTTTCAAACCAGTCAATCAGCATGTACAAGCGTAAATTATTTTATTTTGGCCTAACCACCGCGTTTATTTTATTTTTAGCATTGCTAAGCACTGCTATTTCTGCACACTTGACGCGTGAAAACTTACACCAAAGTAATATTGCACAGTCGTTACTGGTAGAACACGAAAAGTTATCGAGTATTTCATATCGACTGTTTAAACAACTCACAGATGAAATTATTTTTGGACGAAATGCTAACCAAGCTTATGTTCGAAAAAAACAAAACTTAATTCAGCAGTCTATCAGTCAAATACGAAAACTAGAGCAGGAACAACGTGATGCGCTTGGCCTATCTTTTACAAAAGGAAGCGTAGAAGATACCGATGAACTGGTAAGACTGATCGATGAAATAACCGTTGAGTTTAGGGCCGTAGTAGTTAGTGACAATAAGGCTCCGCTCAGTCAGCAAGCACAGCTTCGCCGACTGCTAGAAGTAACTATTGATGACCAATTTAGAGAAGCCATTAATTCTGCTGTTTCCAGACAAACTCATGTTGTAGCTGCAATTAACGCTCGAATTGATGCTCTCAACACCACTATTTTATGGTTTGCATTAGGCTTAGGAGCATTATCCATACCACTGATACTGTATGGCTGCTACTGGCTTTTTAATCAGCTGTATCAACCCCTTATACTGATTGCAAATGCAACCAATTCTATTGCTCTTGGTCATTATCAAAAACCCATATCGGTTACGCTAGATGATGAATTTGAAGAGCTTGCAACATCAATCAACCAACTCGCTTTAAGGCTTCAAGCTCATGAAGAAAATGCGGCGAAGTCACGAAAACAGTTAGAATTAGAAGTAAAGCAGCGCACCAGTGAACTCACTGAAGCAAATTTACAACTCACCAAAATTGATTCACGCCGCCGTCAATTTATCGCTGACGTTTCACATGAGTTACGAACCCCATTAACAATTATTCGTGGCGAGGCACAAGTCACCCTAAGAATGCACTCTGTTTCTGAAGATGACTATAATCAAACTTTAAGTTCCATACTTGAGCAAGCTGTAAATTTAAGCCGCTTAGTGGATGATTTATTGCTACTCACTCGTGCCGAGATGAATCAGCTGAATTTAGAAGTGGCGCCCGTGCAGATAATGCCATTACTTCAGTCAGAAGTCGCAAAATGGAAAAAGCTTGAGGTTAACCGTGCGATCACATTAATAGCAGCGCCTGATTTAAATGACGTGATTGCCACCATTGATAAACAAAGATTACAGCAAGTACTTTCAATCTTGATTGACAATGCCATCAAATATTCAAAAGCCAATCAAGCAGTAGAAGTATCACTAACAAAGTCTGATTCATTACTGACAATTGCAATTAAAGACAATGGCGAAGGCATATCAGCCGCCGAAGTTGATAATATATTTGAACGGTTTGTCCGATTTAGTAAACATAATGAAGGGCTCGGGCTCGGTCTTCCTATCGCAAAAGTGATTGTCGAGGCTCACGGCGGCAGTATAGTGGTAGAGTCATCTCAAGGGCAAGGCTCGATATTTTCAATCATTTTACCTATTGAGGACATAACATGAATATACTGTTGGCTGACGATGAAGTGCCTCTTCTTAATTTTTTATCACGAGGCCTTAAGGCTGAAGGCTACACATGCACAAGTTTACATGAACTTCATGAAGTGCTTCCGTCAATAAAGAAAAACGCACCACAAATAGTGATTCTAGACAGGCTGTTTGGTGCTGCCGATAGTCTATCGATACTAGAATCAATAAAAACATTACCTAACCCACCGATGGTATTAATGCTAACAGCTTTAGATGAAGTGCCTGAACGTGTCAAAGGCCTTGAAATGGGGGCTGACGATTATCTGTGTAAACCATTTGATTTCGATGAGTTATTAGCTCGGGTATTAGCGTTGAAACGACGCATGAATGCCCCCCAACAAACAGTACCACCAACCATACGCGTTGGTAATTTAGAGTTAGCATTACAAGAGCGAATAGCGTTACTCAATGGTGAAGAATTAGCACTGACTAAAATAGAGTTTGAGTTACTACTATATTTTACTGAAAACCAAAATAAAGTCCTTTCAAGGGAGCGAATATTAAGTCGCGTATGGCAAACCTATAGTGACCCTAACACCAATATCATCGATGTTTACGTCAGCAGATTAAGAAAAAAGTTAGAAAAAGATCCCTTATTAGTGATCCAAACATTACGCGGTAATGGTTACCGTATTGGGTTAAAGTAGCGCGAACTAACAATTGTTAGCTCGTGCTTTGCAATAGCTTGATCACTTAACAATTGGTGAAAGTAATTTAGGATTTTGAACCAAATTACGTACACCATGAGCATGGTCTTCATTAAATTCATTATCATCACACCATTTACCCACACTGTTAATATCAACAACAGCAACTTGGGGTCTAACACTCCAGCTAACTTGTAATGGTGATGCTTTTTCATTATATCCAGGTCCGGTTGTTGAACCTAAGTACTCAACTGCTACTCCCGTATTAATAGGTATATTTGGCGCTTGGTAATAGCCATTAACTTGCTCAATGTCCGTGAGATCATCAAAATCCAGTGCATACTTATCGTTTGCTAACACAATAACCTGCCCTTCAACTCTAAGACTTGGATTCATTGTGCTTTCAGTTAAGCATGCACCAAGCGTTGGTGCAGGTTTAACTTGCGCTGAAGAATACACAAAATGTACCTCAAGTGTGTCACCAACCTGAAGTGAATTGCCCTTGGCAGCGCATATTTTTGCTTTAACAGGTGCTAACTGTGCAGCAGTTAACTTTCCATTATAAACGTAACCGGTATTAGTACCTTTGCCGTCACCATTTCCAGCATAAGTGGTAAATTCCCCCCCTTTGTGTTCAGCGTTTTTATGGAAATGGATATTACATAAATTTAGATTACTGCGATTAGGCGCTTCAGCAAAATTACGTAAATTAGTGCCATAGTCTTGATCAATATCGCGAGGCGACTGCGGGCCAAACCCCTTACCCTCAGTATTTTTTTGTAACATCTCTCGTTGTTCAGCAATAACACTGTCAGCGACAGATTTGGCATAAACTGTACCTGTTGTTAAAACCATTGCAGACAAAGCAACAGCATAGGTACTGTTGCAAAAAATCAGCTTTTTCGTATTGGTGGCTTTCATTTTCATTCCTTATGTATAACTTGAACAATGAATGTGAGGCAGTAAATTTAAATTCATTATTCCAATGCATTGCTTTATTACTCGCCACACTCAAACTTAGCTGATAGCACCGTAATAAAAGTGTGATAGCGAGGGCATGCAACCATTACTATGATATTTACTCAATCCGTTATAAAACTAACTGCCCCACAAATATAAATTGGGCTATGGATAGGTATGTTATTGAAAATATCTAAAAAAGACTTTGCGGGAAGATTAAAATTAGATTAAAAATAGTATGTAATATAAACAAATTCTGTATTTTAAGGTCTATCGGTTTAGAGCTTGCTACTTGCTAAAGCCAAGCTTTAATCTCACGTTTACCTCCCTCCTCATCACGCCCTGAAAATAAGCAATTAAGGCCAAAAGGGGTCAAATAGAATAAAAAGAGCCACCCTACACGCTATAAATATTACAAAGTTATTAAATTATAATTTAGAGAAAAAACAAAAACACTAACTCTCACCTACATGGTATTAGTCACATCAATATCGAACAATCACAATATAAAAGCATAAGCTCATGCAATATGGTTTGCAGAGCGCTTATCACAACTGGCTTTTATATATGGCGAATGCGCACAAGATTTAAACACTGTAATGCTACTAAGCGATAAAACCGTTTATGCGGTTACAGGCATGCTCGATAATGGCTTTTGGAGTAAAAAAGAAGGGTAAGTGGTTTACTAAAGGTCGAGATGCAATCCCTGATGCACTATAAAGCGAACATACTAAAAAGTACGCTGTGCATTTACGTGGCCCGCTTGCTGAAGTGCCTGCACTTAAAAATCAGCAATTACAAATTTTACCTATGGGTAACGCATTTTTAGATAAAAAAGGTGCAATGGTCAGCTACCGCATAACTTTTAATAGCAAAGCTGTTCAAGGCGCCAAAGTAATCAATAAGTTAGTAAACGACCCAGATCAAGAGCCAATAATTAATAGTGGTGACGGCTTAGTCACATTGCCACTGCATAACCAATGCTTAAACGTAATAGCCGCAATCTACGACGAAAAAAGCACGAATTTAAATGTATTTGATAAAACCGAGCATTTAGCCACACTCTCATTTGTTTTACCCCATGCCGCAGAGTAAACGTTAAATACAGTCAAGTCAGCTCAATTCCTTACTCGCTGGCTGACTTTTCATTCTCAATTATCACTGTTTAGCCCTAAGCGGTGATAATTTAAAAAGTAGTCTTGAAAACCTAACTATTTAATAAAAAAACAACCCAAAAAATCACACTTTAATTTATAAAATATTAATCATTAAAGTCGGGGAATTATAATAAATAAAGTTCATAACTCTCTCGCCTATCAAAAATAACACTATTAACCTGATTAAAAACCAACCTTTATTTATTAAGTTTTTGTTCTACTCTTTATTAATTAGTGGTGCTACAACGAGCCTGTTATTTTTCAAAGATACAAGTCGATAAATAGACTGCCAAAAGGAATTTAAAAATGTCCTCACATTTAAATCAAATTGGTTTCACTTCAATTAAAGCAAAATTATTAGCAAGTTTTAGTTTAATTATCATTATGTTAATTGTTACTGCTGGGATCGGTATATATAACCTCTCCATGATGAATGACCAAATGAGTAAAATAATTAATGTTTCAGCTGAAAAAGTAAAACTCGCAGCCAGAGTCAATCAGGGGGCTTTAGCTGTATCTCGAGCTGAAAAAAATATAATTTTGGCAGACTCAAAAGCAGCCATGGATGAATACGCCGACTTCATAGCTCAAACACGAGATGAAATGCTAGAGCGACGTGCCACTCTTCGCAATTTAGTCAATGACAACGGCAAACGTTTACTCGATGAATTTGCCGCGACATGGGATGAATATATTGAGGTAAACCTTCAAATCCGTGACTTAGCAAGAGCTAATTTAAACGACAAAGCAATAGCTTTATCTAAAAATGAAGGCCGGAGGCTAAACGATTTAGCCATTTCTCAAATGGCTAATTTAGTAAATGCAATCGAACAAGATATGACAAATGACGAGTTAGAAGCTCAAGCACGGCACACCTCAGCGTATAGCTTAATGCTTGTAATTACCCTTGTAGGCTTAATCGCAGGTATTGTTATTGCAATTTTTATCTCTTCGAGAATTACCGGCGCACTCAATAGCCTTTCACATAGAATGAACGATATTGCCGATGGCGAAGGTGATTTAACCGTAACAGTCGACGATTCATCAAAAGATGAAACCGGCGACGTTGCCCGCGCATTTAATAAATTTGTTGCTAAAATTCGCACCACAATAACTTCAGTGGCATCTGAAACCACTCAGGTTGCATCAACTTCCGAAGAGCTTTCAATAGTTAGTAACACCACCAGTGCAGCAGTTAAAAAGCTGCATGATGAAACGCAACAAGTTGCCACCGCCATGACACAAATGAATGCAACAATTCAAGACGTTGCAAATAGCGCAGAAAATGCCGCCAGTTCAGCAAGTGATTCAAATAATAATGCTAAAGCCGGTGAAAGCATGGTGAACGAAACAGTTCACGCGGTTGATAACCTTACTAAAGAAATTAATCAATCCGCCTCTGCAATTGAAAAGCTACAAGCCGACAGCGAAAATATAAGTACCATATTAGATGTTATTAAAGGCGTATCTGAACAAACAAACTTATTGGCATTAAATGCCGCCATTGAAGCCGCTAGAGCGGGTGAGCAAGGCCGAGGTTTTGCAGTAGTTGCTGATGAAGTAAGAACCTTAGCACAACGAACTAAAGAGTCGGCCGCCAACATAGAACAAATGATCGATAAGTTTCAATCCGGAATATTAACCGCCATTGAGGTAATGACCAAAAGCCAACAACAAACAGACTTAGTTGTTGAAAAAGTGAGTAAAACAGGTGAAACCCTGCGAACAATCAATGACTACAGCAGCGCAATTAATGATATGAACGCGCAAATAGCCTCAGCCGCTGAACAACAAGCCGTGGTCGCAGATGAGATCAGCCGCAACGTTGTTAATATTAAACAAGTGACAGAGCAATCATCAGCTGCAACTGAGCAAACATCAACAGCAAGTAACGAAATGGCAATACTAGGCAATAACTTATTAAAACTGGTACAACAGTTTAAAGTGTAAGTACTGGGCTTCTCATGCTTTCAAGCTGAGTAGTGTTCGAAAGCTAATTTAGCAGTACAAACCACTAAAAGCATAGGTAACAAAGGAGCTCAAATTGCAGGCATGAATGACTTGTGGTCACCTGCAAGCGAGCCCTTTTGACTGCTGCCGGTGAAGAGGTAAAAACTTACACAAGGTTTTCCCTCTCTTAAATTAAACTTTTAATTAGATTAGCTGCCCAACAAAGTTAACACTATTATGGGCTGAAATAGGAAACACTAAACTCCCTGTACGCTCTCTTAGCCAAAGATAAACACGCCGACTTGACCGTAACCTTCTAATGGGTGACCATTTGGTTTTTATGGGTACATAGTTAAAAAATTCCATTAGCCATTACAGATATAACTGTATTAATAACAATACTGACTATATAACCCCCCTATAAAAAATGCAGCAAATGCTGAAACGGCTCCACCTCCTGTATATCCGGCCTTAGCTTTTTCTACCATTAAAACATAGATGCTCAGCCCTATACTTACCTTAAACCACAGCCAGTAATCATTACTAAATAACGGTATTGCTGCAAAAGCAACGATCGGTACTAGAATTTTACCTTCTTCGTTTTTGTGTAAAAAATAAAAAGCCAAAACAGCAATATATAAAAATGGCGTTACATCACTCATATAAACAACTTCCTTGTAAATATAAAATCAAAACAAATAAATTTAACTATTGTACTTATTAATCAGTACTAAGCACTTAAAAACGTCATTAATTGTGTTTACTTTTTAGCTGTGCAATATTAACTCACTATAAAGCGCAAGGAACGCCTACTCATTAGCGAACTTAATATAAAAATTAAAGGATGAACATGATTAAGCCATTTTACACAAGCTGCTTATTAGCTCTTACTCTATTAATACCCAACCTAGCAAAAGCAGAGCCTACAGCTTTACAGTATCAGCAAATCCTTAATGATACCCTTTCAGCCAGTGAGCCAGGTGTGTCGGTGATAATAAGTAAAAATGGAAAAACTGTTTTTAAAGGAGCCCGAGGGCTTGCCAACCTTGAACACAACATTCCACTTACCAATCAAAGTGTTTTAAGGTTAGGCTCTATTTCAAAACAGTTTACCGCTGCTGCAATTATGATGCTGCAAGAGCAAGGTAAATTATTAACCTCTGACGATATTCATAAGTATGTTCCAAGCTTTCCTACTGAGGGTAACCTCGTCACAATAGAAAACTTACTGACCCACACATCGGGAATAGCAAATTATACCGATGACGACGACCTATTCGATAAAGAAATACAAGTACCTGCAAGCGTTGACGACACGCTAGCGCGTTTTGCCAAACACCCTATGGTTTTTAAACCAGGCGAAGCAATGGCTTATTCAAATACAGGTTATTCACTACTTGGCAAAATAGTTGAAGTAGCAAGTGGGCAATCTTATAAAGAGTTCGTTGAACAAAATATTTTTAAAAAACTGGGGATGACACAAAGTAGCTACGAAGGGCAAGAGCTTGTTCCTCACCGCGCAGCTGGATATGAACAAACAGAGCAAGGCTTTATAAACACAAGTTATATTAATATGGATTGGCCCTATGCCGCAGGGGCGCTTATATCAACTCCAACTGACTTAAACATTTGGTTTAGTGCATTATCGTCTGGCAAGCTTATTAGTAAAGCAAGTTATGAGAAGATGGTCAGCCCTTTTAAACTCAACGATGGCAGCTTTTCATCTTACGGTTACGGCCTCATTATTAAGCCTTTTAATGACTATACGGTAATTAAGCACACCGGGGGAATAAATGGCTTTTTAGCACATGCACGCTATATACCCGAGCAAAAACTATACGTAGCCGTACTCGCTAATTCAAACCATATAAACCCTATTTTTATAAACGAAAAACTCACAGCTAAAATACTAGGTATAGAGCTACCAAAATTTAAAAGCGTAAATGTAACAGCAAAGCAACTATCACCCGTTTTAGGCGACTACCGTATTAATAAAAAGACTTCTCGCAGCCTAATTTATGAAAATGACGTTTTATATTCTCAGCGCACAGGTGGAAATAAAATAAAGCTAATCCCCATGTCTAAAAATAGTTTTTACTACCCTAATTCAAATAACTATTTAGTCATTGAAAAAAACAGCCAAGGAAAATTAATAATGAAATATTTTAGTGGGTTATCAACCACACCGACTGAGGCAATTAAAATTTAAGATAATTATAATGACACCTATTCTGATTTATCTATTTTTAATGTCTGAAGTCAAGATTTGACCCCTTTAGTTTTTAAATTGAGTTTAAAAATAACAACACTTGGTTTTTTTAATAAAAAGATCAAGAAAACACAGCTGCCTGCTTGACCGGAACTTTCTAATGGGTGACCCAAAGGTTAAGTTAAGCGACTTAAATTTTTCAATACGTTAGCTATAGGATCTGACAAAGTTCCATCTTTCAAGTAACTATTAACATCACCTTTATAACTTTGATGAATAGAAAACTTATTTTTACCGAGTTCTTCTGTTATTTCTAAGAGGCCACTTCTTTTAAGAATATCGATCACCTTTTTATAAGGAAGGTTTAATTTATTGATACCCCGAAAGCGAGGTGAAATTATTTTGTGTTCCCACTGCCGACCTAATCTTCCATTGCTAACAAACAAATGGAAAAAATCATGAATAAATGCCTTAAGTGTAATTGACTTACTTTTTTTACTACTATTAATTGCATCCAATGTCAAAGATAAACTAGAATCGAAAGTGCAATCAATGAAATTATCTTCTGCTAAACATGAGTTTCTAATTTTCGCATTCAAATTAAGAAACTCTGTTTTGATAAACTTTGTATAAACATCAAAATTACAACTCCAGAAACTTCCAAAGTTATCGATAAGGCTATCAACTACATTCAAACCAGAAAAATCGAATTTAACAGTCTCAAAGTTGAGATCTATTATTCTCATATCGTAAATTTCTCCGACTTTATCTTCAAATACTTTCTTCATCAATATAGTATTATGCTCAATATCATTTGGGTAATACCTATGGTTAACCATTAAAGATAAGTTAAACAAGTTAGATATAGCTTTATTTTCTCTCCTTTTTGATATATCCCTTTTCCTAACTTGATCAATATAGTCTGAAATAAGCAATATATTACCCTCATCCCAAGTATCTATTCTTTTAGATATATCTGAACACATTGGAGAACCATACCAGCAACTTTCAGAAATCAAACTAATAAAATCATCACCTAGAGTATCAATGTCACCTTCAAAATTAAAATATCTATATATATAAATACTTTTAAACAAATCCAACAAAAAGTCATACTTAAATGAAATAACATTACTATGACAATTAAGAAAGGGATGCGACTTAAATGCCAAACTTAAAGTTCTATCAACATTCCTATCTAGGGATGCACATAATTCATGGTGAAAATCTTCACTTTTTAGCGTTCCGCGCTTATTTACAGCTAGATAAATAAAAAACTTAACTTGGTCATCTACAGGGATTTGACCAACCCTTTTAGTTTCTCTATCACAAACCCTGTATGTAATATAATCATTGTTAATGTTTTTAGATAAGTAATCCGACTTTAATTCTCCTAATTCAATATCTTTTACATCTGCATCACTATCCACTATGGAGCGGATAATATCTAGAACATATGGATGGTATATATTCTCATCAATAGAATCAGGGAATCGAAAGCCAGCCGCTAACTTGATAGATTGAGATATTTTATTGGCATCACCATCAAAACTTTTTCTAAAAAATTCTTCACTTTGAGCTTCATTAAAAGGCTCTAATTCAAAAGTGAAAAAGTTGTCATTCTCAAAGCTTTCATCATCCCAAAAAAAGTTCCTGCAAGTTATGATTACTTTTCCATTGGCTAACTCATTGGAAGACCTATTAATAGAATTCAAAAAATCTTCAGTATCAAAACCTGGGATTTTAGATATAATTTCATCAAGACCATCAATAATTATCAGGATATTTCCTGCGTCAACATTTAAATAAAACAGTTCCTCTGATAATTTATCATGAATATTATCAGTAATATCGAAAAGAGCTTCATAAAAATTATATAGACTCAACTTCCCCCTATTTTTATTTTTTAACAAACTATCTTTAATCAGGATGGAGTCTATAAATAAAACATAGTTAGAAGGAGTAAACTTCATCAATTTATCAGCAAAATAATAAGCTAATGTTGTTTTCCCTATACCACCACCACCTTTTATCACCAAAATAGGATTATCACTTTCGTCATACCACTCTTTAAAATACCCATCAACGCTTAGTTTTCTATTATCAAAACTTAAAATAGGCAAAATAAAATTATTAATATTTAGATACTTATCATCATCATCTTGAATGACAGCCGGAGTGCAATGCTCCCTTAAAAACTCATCAATATAGAATAGGTTTAATGGTTTAAATTTTTCACTAATATTACTTTTTCTTCTCTCTATTTTCTTTTGATCTTTTTCTATTGGTATAAATATAACGGTATTATCATTAAATATCTGAGGATGTTTTTCTTTTAGATTGCCGATCGTCTGAGTTTGATTTATTCCTTCATACAAATACAAATAATAGGTATCAAATTTTACTACTGAATCTGTTTCTTTAAAAAGTTGATAACCAACTTTTAAACTTTTATCTTCATATGTCGAAACTTCACTAAATATAGAGTTTCTTTTGTAAAACTGTAATATTTTCTTAAAGTCTACATAACCTTTTAAATTTCTTGAATCATGATGATCTTCTATTTTGAAAATAAATTCTCCACCATGATGTTCATGTATATAAAGCGGTGCACCTTGAGGTGCTTGAAATTCATTCTTTGCAAACCTTTCTTTAACACTCTCTATTAGACCGGAAACTCTCAAATCTGTTGTAGTATTTTCTAAACAATCTAATATAGCTTCCGCAAATAAAGTATTAGATTCTGAATCCGCATCTTTAGCTTCATGAAAAGCAGAACTCAAAGCCCATCTCGAACTTTTCTCAAAATATTCTGTAGCCTTTTTTGTTTTACCTATTCTGAAAATTGAGTTAGAAAAACAACTATCAGAAATAAGAAACATATGCTTACATTTGATAGCACTTAATAATTCTAGTAGTGTTGTATTAGCAATGAATTGTGTATAGTTTTCTGCTTCATAAGGAACCCAAAACCCTCTATCATATTCTTCTTCATACTCTCCATGACCAGAAAAATAAATGACTAAATTATCCTCAGTTTCCAATTGTTTGGCATAGCCTCTCAAAGCATCCTGAATATTCTTTGAAGTTGCCTTTTCATTTTTTAGTTCATAGAAACCTTCAGGTAAAAATTGAAA